>CAISXI010000417.1 GCA_903889425.1 uncultured Roseiflexaceae bacterium
CTGATATGTTGCAGGGCGCGGAAGAGCATGCCTTTGGGCAAACCTATCACCGCAACCATGTCTTTGCCAAATACTCCCAGTGTACGGGTGGGGATTGTGGTGGCAGTCTTGGTTGACGTCATCGTGGCGGTATTACTGGGCGCGTTGGTGGCAGTGAAATTGGGATTGGGTGTCTTGGATGCGGTGAATGTGAAACGAGGTACCGGTGAGCTTGTTTCGGTTTTTGTCGCAGTATTGGTGGCAGTGTTACTCTCCGTCACACTTGGTTGAGGGGTGGGCGTGGTAATTTTGGTGCGGGTTGCCACAACCCCCGTGGTTGCCGTGACGGTAGGGGTATTTGTGGCGGTGGCACTCTCGGTGGCGGTGACCGTCGCCGTGGCGGTCATTGTCCGGGTTGCGCTATAGGCCTTGTTGAGGGTTGGTGTGAGCGATGGTGTTTTGGTGAGCGACGGAGTTTTGGTGGCTGGTGCCATGGTTAACGTTGATAGGATCGGCACGAGGGTAAACAATAGCCGTTTGGTGGGAATAGGTATTTTGAGTGCGACAGCCGTATTGGTTTTGTCGTAATTAGCCCACTTGGTCCCATAGATGGCCATGGCCGTTTGATTGAGTTGGATGACCCGTGTCATGGTCGCAAATGGGATGGCAATTTGGGTGTTGCGCGCTTTGCTGGTGGCAATCAAGGCAACAACTGTTTTGGTGAGATTGAGTGCCGGCAATGTCACAATTGGTACTGCCGTGGCACTGGGGGTTGGCGTGACGGTAAACGTTAATGTCGGTGACACATTGTTGGCGGGGAATCCATTGGCGTAGCGATCGGCAACTGTGTTACCGTCAAAGGCCAAATTCGACAACTCTACCGCCGCCATTTCACCGGCATAGGCGTTGCCCATCACCAATGATGAGCCTACTGCCACCCGGAACGGTAATAACAGCGGATTGGCGGGGCCTTCGGCGACTTTGTTGCCGTCGATATAGATTTGCAGTGTACCGGCCTGTTTGACAAACCCCAAATGATGCCAAGTATTGTTTTGGTAATCAGTCCAGGTATAGGCTAACGATGCAAACGAAATTGTGTGTGTACTGGCATTCCAGGCAATGGCAGGGCGATTAAGGGCACTAGCCCCTACTTGTTTGGCAATTTGGCGCGTGCTCCCATCGGGATAGACGCCGTTGCTATAGCCATCATCAAAGCGCGCCCAAAACAGCAACGTGCTATTGCTGCCTGCCGCAAGCGCACTCAACGCACTATAACTAATCACGCGATTGGGGGCGAGCTGCATAGCGGCTACCCGCTCGAGTGGGCGGGGCAGCCATGAGGGGTCGGGGTAGTAGACGACAGGACAGGTACCACCACCACAGGCCGCAACCACTCCACCATCGGCAATTGCAATGTCGTTGAACGTCAGGTGGCTAATCGGTGGTGGTGCAAATGGGTCGAGTTGTTTGAGTTGCGCGATGACACTTGCATCGATTGCGGTAGTGTAAATTCGCATATCGTCAAGACCGCCACTAAAGGATTGGGCGCGGTCTGGTCGACGCCCAAGCACCATCCGGTCATTGATGGCGTAACTATTGATGGGATTGGCTGAATCGCTATTGTTTAATCGCCCATCAACATACAGATAGCGCATATCGGCATCAATCACACACACATAATGATGCCAATCACCGTCATCAAGTGCCGCTCTGTCTGACAAAAATTCATTGTCGTAGGTACTACAGACGAAATTCCCTTGGGCATCAAATCCCATGTTAAACAAATGCCCTGGGGTGGTATTGATCCCATGTGATACCAATGTTTCGGCTATGCCGCCGCGATTGCGTTTGGCCCACAGCGATACCGCAAAGGTGCTGCCCAAATTGACCGGATTGGCACTTTGCAAAAACGTATCACTCGCATCATTAAATTGCACTGCACGCCCATGTACCCCGTTTATCAATAACGGACACCGCCCAACTGGGCAGAGATAGGTATTGTTACTTGGTACGCCGGGGACTTGGTCTGAATACTTACTGAGTGGTGGCAAAAACTGATTGAGGGTTAAATTGGCATGAAATTGACTAACCCCCACCCAAGGTGCCACTGTTTCGGTCGGTGGCAGCGTCGCCGAAATGTCAATCATACGGGTACCACTACTCGCCAACAAATGGGTTCCAGCAAACAAACAGCGCACCGATTTGGCTTGGGGTGGTGGGCCAGCATTCCCTTGCTTGTCCGTGCGTGATGAAAAACTCATGCGGAACACCCCGTTGGCTCCCACATTACCACTCGCACGGTCATCAAGCGGGATGGCGACTCCTTCTTGGTCATAGAGTTGGGCATAGGCCCGCAACGGCGTCCCCGCTTGGTGGATGCCCTCGAACCCATCCAAACTTCCGATGACTTCGATTTGCGATCCACGACTATAGGCTTTGCAATCGATTTGGGTGTTGGCACGAACTGCCACCGTGAAATCGACGCCACCAAGCTCTACATCGTCGAGGTGGATTTTTTTGGCCCAGTAGGCGGTGGCTTCACTGGGGTCTGTTGGTACCGGGTCGGTAATCGCCGTATCGGTTAAATCACGGGTACTCGATGCGTTGACTTGCAAAGTGAAATCAGTCCCCACAATCGCACTCCCCGTGGCCGTAATTACCACGGGTATGGTCAATGAATCCCCTGCAGGTATCGTGACATCGAGCTGACTATCATTCACTACTACCTGCCAGTTTGCTGGTAATGAACTATTGTTATAGGCCAAATGGTATGTCTTGGAGTTGGCCATGTCATCATTAAACAACGTGAACGAATGCGTAAATGTCGGACCACTCACCGGCGTCGCTTCGAATTGGAAAATATTCTCTTGTTCGCCATCGCCGTCTTGATTGCCCGGGAATGTATCAGCCACGGGAGTTTCAACGAGTACCCGTAAACAGGTATGGAAATCAAACACCCCAGCGGCGATCTGATCTGCAGTCAACGTATAATCTGGCGTCCAATCGATATAGACATCGGTAAATCCCCCTGGCGCAATCGACGCCAAGGCTGGGAAGCTGTTTTTGTCAACGACCCCGAGGTTTACCCAGCCATTGGAACCGGCGATGCCCATACCTGCCGGGTCGGTAATCTGAATGGTGACTTTGACATCAGTGGTTGCCACGGTACCAAAATTACGCACCCGGGCATAGACTCGATTAATCGAGCCTACCGCAGGTATATCACCGTTGCCACGGGGTACGGTGCCACCGTAGATATCGTTCCACGTCCCCATACTAAAGGTGCCATAGCCGTTGAGTGGGCTATCGACCCAGATGTCGGTGGTTTCGTAGCTGTTGCCGGGTTCCTCGCGCCATGGGCGCATTCCCGCATCGGGCAAACTGCCACTACTGGCACCAAATTTGAAGTTCATACAATAATATTCACGGGCTTGTTCGGGGGTCAATCCTACTGCATCGGCGAGGACATTCATGCTGATACTATTGCCGATGTTGTTGTTGCTATCACCTTTGTGAAATAATCCATAGTCGCCCGATTTGGGTACAACGGTGACAATTTGGCCACCCGCTGCTGGTGCCAAATTGACCAGCTCCACCAAAATGCCTTTGTCGGGGATACCCGCCGGGTTATAGTGGGCATTTAATTCGTCACCAAGCACTTGGTCGCGTGCCGTAATCAGATAGTACAAATTACTCGTTACGGGGATTTTGATGACTTGCGGTACCGGTGACATACTCGGCGCCCGCTCGATAATCCGCAAACAAATGCGGTCAACGTTACGGTTTTTTGATACTTCGCTGTACTGGCTGGGAGGGAGCCAACCGGGGAACCCTTGGCTACTCAGTTTTTCAAAGGCCCCTGTTTGCCCAGGGTAATTCGAATCCATCAATTCATAGGGGTTATTGTAATTGCTGGGGTGGGCTGGTCCTGCTTGCTGGAAGGCATGCCCAAATTCATGTCCCATCCGTCCGTACGTCTCGACAGAGTTGGTGCCAGGATTTTCGCTCATGACCACACAGCCAAAGTCATGATTATTGGCAACGCCCGGTAATGCTAGGCTATTCGTATTGCATTGGGTGGCTTGGCCACGATGGAAGCGGCCACTCGCGGTATCGGAATCAGCCATAAAGACTAATACGCCGGCATAATCATTAAAATCATATCCCGCAGGAATACTCGCAACGGCGGCTTGGATGACACTGCCAAACTGCCCATCTTCGCTTAAATCACCATCATCATAATTGGTGATATAGGCACTGCGATTCCCCGAGATTTGGTATAAATCCGTCACATCCCACGAAATACTAATCTTGCCGTACGAGGTGTTTTGCCACAATGTATCGAGTGGCGTCATCAAATCATCCACCACATTGCGTGTCATCGATAATGATGCTTCGTCAGCGGCGTCTTTGGCATAATATGATGTGGCAGTTTTGTCGTTGAAGTAGACCCGCATCACCAAGTATTTTTTATCCCCTACCACATCACTACGGGGTGCCACCACCCGTTGCCCTTGGGCGGCGAGCCATTGATCCATGCCTGCCGCCGGCTGATCGTTGTTCACCCCGCCAAAGTCCACCACTTGGGGTGATGTGGCGGGATTGTGCCACGTACCTCCCACGGCGTGGGCGGCCATATCGGCTTGGGTGGTGTTGAGTGTGCGCACGCGTGATTGGGCAGTTGCCACCGGTTGCGCATATTCACCATGCCAACTAATCCCGATACAGAATAATATGACTACACACAAATCGAGGAAATGCTGACGTCGACTGTTCATGATTACCTCATGTTCGTTTAATTATAATAACCAATCCGATAATAGCACTCAAAATTGCAAAATGTAAGTGGTGTAGTCTGAAATGGTATTTAAAACATATAATTCAAATTAATCAATTAAAACACCAAATTTATCAATAATACATATGTAACTTATTTGTATGGAGATGCATAAATACAAAATTACACTAGTTATTTTATGTTTAAATTTTATATGCACTAGTTACATGGAATGCGGTGAATATTTGATAAAAAATATATACAAAAACCACCTAACACTCATTTTTGCATTACATGAGTGTTAGGTGGTTCGTATCGGCGCATCGCGCACTAATACATCGTTTGGCCACCGTTGATGATGATTGTTTCGCCGGTGAGGTAGGCGCCCAGTTCCGACGTCAAATAAATCACTGCGCCGGCCACATCGGTAGGCGTGCCTTCGCGCCCGAGGGGGATGCGACCACGGACGGCAGCCCGCATGTCGGGTGGGGTGTTGATGTCGTGGAAGCGGGTATCAATCAAGCCCGGCGCCACACAATTGACGCGGATATGATGGGGTGCCAGTTCTTTGGCCAAGCCACGGTTATAAGTCAAGATCGCACCTTTGGTAGCGGCATAGTAGGCTGAGCCGACGCCACCACCATCAAAGGCGGCTTGTGAACTCATCAATACGATGTTGCCGTTGCCTTGGGCAATCATGCCGGGAATAACCGCTTTGCAACAGAGGAATGTGCTAGTGACATTGAGCGCAAAGGCGTTGTCCCAGATTTCGCGGCTGAGATCGAGGGTGCCGATGCGTCCCAAAATCCCGCCGGCATTGGTGACAAGGATGTCGATGCCACCGAGCAAGCGTTGGGTTTCGCTGACGACATGGTTGACGGCGGCTTCGTCGGTCAAATCGGCTTGCAAGGCGTAGGCCTTGACCCCGTGTGCTTGCGCGACGGCCACGGTCTCGCGGGCGCCGGCATCACTCGACAAATAGGTCAATACCACGTCGACGCCGTGGGCGGCAAGTGCTTCGACGATACCGCGGCCAATCCCTGAGGCGCCACCGGTTACCAACGCGCGTTGCCCGCGTAATCCATAATCACTCATGGGTGTTTCTTTCTATTGTGTGCAATTGAGTCACTGCTATTGTACGTGAATTTTTTGGTAGTATGCGTCATTTTTGTAAATTTTGTACCGTGGTAGCATATGATAGTAGTGGTAATTGGTTCGTTTATTATCCAGCGATATTTATTCTTCAATTAAAATATCGTTTTGGTAGTGAAGGAAGTGCGATGCGTATGTGTTGTGTTTGGCGTTTCGTGGTGTTGGTGAGCTTGTTGGTACTAAGTGCTTGTGGGACAACAACGGCAGTCACCGAACCGGCCACGGCCACAGCAGTCACCGAACCAGCCACGGCTACGGCAGTCATTGAACTGGCCACGGCTACGGCAGTCATTGAACCGGCCACGGCCACGGCAGTCCCCAAACCAGCTACGGCCACGGCAGTCCCCAAACCAGCCACGGCTACGGCAGTCCCCAAACCAGCTACGGCTACGGCAGTCCCCAAACCAGCCACGGCCACGGCAGTCATCGACCCAGCCACGGCTACAGTAGTCGTTGATCCGGCCATGGACACAGTAGTCACTGATACCGCCACGCTCGAACTGCAACCGTTCGAACTGCAAACACGCGCTGTGCAAGTGCTCTTAGATTATTATGGTGCCATCAATCAAAAACAATATCTCGTAGCCTATGCATTATTAGTAACACCCAACCAAACATTGGCACAATTTGCCGCTCAGTATGAGAATAATATTGATTCCCGTCTGTGGGTAGGCGCTCCAGAAGTTGATGGTGATGTGGTTACCATCGCGGTTACCGTTGTTACGGCGGTAAATCAAAAAAATGGCGATCAAGGATCACAATGGACGAATGAAACGTATACCTTCAAAAACAACTTGATTACTAATGTGGTAATAGTACCAACGACCCAGAGAAACGAACCCGCTCCAGATCAGTTGATTGTGAAATATTACGATGCACGCAAGGATTTTCAATTACTGCCTATGTCATATACCCTGTGGCAGTACAACGGTGGTGCCAGCGGAATGTCTTATACTGAATTTGCTGACCAGAGACTTTACCCGGATGTTTTCGTGGGTGAGGCGCAAATAGATGGCGGCGCTGGCACAATGGAAGCTACGGTACCGGTGGTTGAAGCATATAGTGATGCCGATGGTTTTTTGAGGGGTTATAGTTACGTATTTTGTGGTACATACACGTTACGCTCTTCGGATGTGCCTCCATTTGATCAATTTGGTTGGCAGATTACACAATTTAATATAGAACGTGATTACAAAGCAAATCTGGTACTCAATCCGAAATTAAAACTCAGTACGAAATATGAATTGAATGTGCCAATTTTTCAAAAACTTATGAAGTCAGGATGTACCCCGTAATTAATCCAAAAGTTGTTATAGTCTAAGTAGTGTCGATGAACACTTCCTTGCTGATGGTTTTGCACTCTCAGCGAGGAAGTGTTTTTCATGGGTGTCAACGCGCAATCAAGGGTGCTGATTTTTTAGAAGATGAAGGAAGTTCAATGCGTATGTTTCAAAAATCCGAGTCAAACCGTGGCGCAAATTACGTCGGTCTTTACGGGTACCATTGTTACCTGTTCCTGCAATCTGTTACTGACGGGCAATTGTAGGGACAGGTCATTAATCTGTGTGATGATTTGCGCGAGGTGGGCTTGTCCATGGGCAACTAATAATTCTAATTGGTTATGCAACGTGCTGTAGCCATTGACTGGGTGATTCCCCGCCCGCTGCCAATCACTAGGGGTCAGTGTACTAAAAAACTCCGCCATTCGGTCGTGTGTGCCACGTAATATTGCGAGCGATGCCGTGATATCGGCACTCGCACAGTCGTTGCAGCGCAACCAATCTGATTCATCATATGGCTTTAAGGGCGGTTCATTTTCGGTGTAAATTAACCGGCTATGGATATAGATTGTCATATGCGCATCTGCGAGATGATGCACATGTTGCGCAATATTCATTTTGGTATGACTACACGCATGCGTCAGCTGTTTATACGGTAAGCATGCTACGTGTTGTTCCAATTGATATGGGAATTGACGTAATTGCATAATAAGTTGTAATGTAGATTTATGCATAATTTCCACATATTAAGTATAAAAAGTAACTATGAATTGTAGTATACAACCACTTGTCGAAAAAGTAAATATTTATTATGTTTTGTTATTGAATTATTAATATTTTATTTTTTGGATAAGTGATTGTGCTTGTTACTTTATAATTCCTACGCATAGATCCATTATATATCTATTGAATGCGCAAAAACCACTCTGCACCAACGAATGGTGTACGCAGCGTGGTTTTTGTGTCAAGTATGGGTGCGCCGGAACTAATGAAATGCTACGGCGAACTATATATGACGATAGGCTGCCAACGTGCGGGCGATTTGGGCGAGATGTTCGTTACCATGTGCCACATAGCCGATGAGTTGGCGTTGCAAACTGACAGCTCCGAGTTCTGGATGCGAACCAACCCGCTCCCAATCGCTTTCTGCAAGATTGGTGAAAAAATCCGCCCAACGGCGATGTAATCCGTGCAGGATTATCAATGACGTCGAGACATCGGCCGTTTGACTATCTGCAAACCCCGCCCACGCGTCTTGGTCATATGGTTTGAGTGGCGGATTAATTTCGCTGGCAATCAGGCGACAGCGGATATAGGCGGTCATGTGCGAATCCGCCAAATGATGGACGTTTTGGGCAATGCTCCACTCCCCCGCTAATGGGTGCGCCGTCATACAGGCATCGTCGAGGCTCGTGATGGCACTGGCGAGGTGTTGAGGGAATTCCCGGAGAGCAGCAATTGTATCTGCATGAAAATGCGTCATGGGAGGCTCCGTTGATTCAGAGAGAGATACCGTTATTATTGCAGAATTGCAGAGCGTTCGTGGTAGGATAGTTAGGCAAACTGGTTTTATCACATGAAGAGGACAATGATGACCCATACTTCATTACCTGCAGCCCATGGGGGCGACCAATGGCAAGCTCGTGACCGCGACGCGTTAGCAAACGTCGGCGTGACGACCGAATACGGTCGCTTGCGCCGGGTGATTATGCATCGTCCCGGTGGCGAAATCGACGGTATCACCAATCCAGGCAAAGTATTGTGGGATGATATAGTCGCGCCAATAGCAGCCCGTGAACAACATGACAATCTTACCAACATGTACCGCTCGTTTGGCGTGGAAGTCATCGAATTAGCACCTGGTGAACGCGCCACCCCCAATATTTATTTCTGTCGTGATCATTTTTTTATGACCCCACGGGGTGCCATCATCGCCCGCATGGCATCGGCGGCCCGCGCCGGTGAAGAACAGGTTTCGGCGCAGGCATTGCTCCGCAGTGGCGTCCCCATTGTCCACGGCGTGCATGGTGATGCGGTATTTGAAGGTGCTGATGTGATTTATGTACGTGATGGTGTGGTTATCGTGGCCACCGGATTACGTACCAATATGGCTGGTGCCCAACAAGTTGCTCACGAACTCAAAAGTATGGGACTAGAGCCGCATATCGTCAATATGCCGTGGGGCTGTGGTCATATTGATGGCGGCGTCAATATTGTGGGCCCGCGGACGGCCGTGATGGTACCAAACAACGCACCGCATGAAGCCTATGAATTACTCCGCTACATGGGCTTTACGGTTATCAATGCCATGGATGCCGCCGGCGTTGATCATTACCCCCGCTCTATCAATATGGTGCCAGTAGCTCCCAATGTGGTGGTGATGCCGGCAGGTAATCCTACTATGCGCAAATTGTTTGAAGCCCATGATATCGAGTGTCATGAAGTCGAAATTTCTGAATTAATGAAAGGCGGCGGCGCCGTTCATTGTATGACCGGGGTGGTCTGGCGCGAATAACTTCAATTAAAATAATTACAACTAACAATAATTGCGACAAATCCCACGTACACCATATACGTGGGATTTGTGGCGTGATAGCTCACATAAAGCGCATATTAATACGCAATTAACTGATATTATGATAAATGCACAGA
>CAISXI010000418.1 GCA_903889425.1 uncultured Roseiflexaceae bacterium
CATAAGACATATATCATCTCGCCCCAACGGGGCGGTATTGCATAGCAGAGGGCAACGCCCTTGCGTATGGTGGTCGTGGTAATTCCCCCCGCCGCGTGCTACGGCATCATGCATTATGCAAAAAATCCTCCCACATGCACCCTGCACGTGGGAGGTTTGGATTAGTATGGACTAATGATCGAGGTGATAGGGGACGCTGACCACCACGACGTTTTTGGTAAACAAGAGCATGGTCTTGATGGTCAAGGCAGTCTGGTTGTGCAAGAAGTTTTGCCACCAACGATTGGGGATGAATTCGGGCAATACCACGGTCAAGACATCGTCGTGGTAGCGATTAGACAATTGGTCGATATAGGTACGAATCGGTGCCACGAGTGATCGATACGGCGATGGCAAGATTTCGAGTTCGACGCCACTACCCCATTGGCCCCATTTTTCTTTGAGGCGGGCGGTACTATCGGCATCCATGTCGATGTAGAGGGCCCGGATGTTGTCAGGGGTGAGTGATAGACCGTATTGCAAGGCGGGGATGACACCACGATGTACGCCACTAATCAACACTAGTACGGTGTGGCGACGCAGGGCGACTGGTGGTGGGGCATCAGCGAGTGAGAGTTGTTCGGCCACATCGAGGTAGTGTTTGCGGATATTAAGTAGGACGATTACGACAGCAGGAATAATTACAATAATTGCCCATGCACCCTGATTAAATTTGGTGATTGCAATAACAATCATTACCAAGCCAGTGATTGTGGCACCAAACCCATTGATGAGTGCGTTGCGTAGCCAGCCATTCCCACGGAGCCGCCACCAACGCAAGACCATGCCACTCTGTGATAGGGTAAATGCCGCAAAGACGCCTAGCGCATAGAGGGGCAACATCGCCTGCTCACGTGCGGCAAAGATGACAACCAAAATCGCTGATATTGCCCCGAGAAAGATGACCCCGTTTGAGAAAACCAACCGGTCACCACGTTGGGCAAATTGACGCGGTAAAAAACGATCAATGGCCAAAAAATAGGATAAACGGGGAAAGTCTGCGTACGCGGTATTTGATGCCAATATTAAAATAAACATAGTCGTAATTTGAATGAAATAGTAGGCAACCGAGCTGCCGCCAAATATTACCCGGGCCAATTGTGAATTGACCGTTTCGGGTTCGGCTGCACCATCAGGGATGACGTTGTAAGCCCCAGCCAGCACGGTTATGCCGATAAACATTAAACTCAAAATCACAGCCATGGTTATAAGGGTAATCGCTGCATTGCGCGATTGGGGTTGCTTAAATGCGGCAACTCCGTCACTAATTGCTTCAATGCCTGTTAATGCAGTACACCCAGAAGCAAATGCCCGCAAAATCAAAAACCACGTGAGTGTTTGATTTTGTTCAGCATGAATGATTTCGGGAAGAGGGGCACTCACTACCGTACCCATGCTGACGTTGTAGAGACCGACACCAATCAGCGCAAACATACCTGCAATAAATAAATACGTGGGCAATGCAAATAGACTGCCAGATTCTTTAAGGCCGCGCAAATTTGCGAGGGTAAGTAATACAATCAGCCCTACCGCTATGCTTGTGCGATAGGGGTCAAGCCAATGGAGTGCTGATGTAATCGCAGTAACACCAGCCGAAATACTCACCGCAACGGTCAAAATATACGATACCATCAACGACACTGCTGCAACCAACGAAGGAATTGTGCCGAGGTTTTCACGTGATACGATATAAGAACCACCACCATTTGGATACGCCATAATTGTTTGTACATACGAGAATGCGACAGTTACCAGCAGTACCGTAATTGCAAAAGCAATTGGTGTGGCAATACCCAAGGCTTGACGATTGGCAAACATCAACGCAATCAAAATCGCCTCGGTGGCATAGGCCACCGATGATAGCGCATCGGACGAAAAAACCGCCAAGGCGGTGCGTTTGGGCAAGCGCTCGTGAGCCAGTTGTTCGTTGGACAGTGGCTTGCCTACCAGCAAGCGCTTGATTTCGGCGAACATACAATTCCTTTTGTCGTAATAGACAACAACACCACGCGAATCACAAATGTGCTGCGTGGCGACATTGCCAGTGTATGGGCGATGGAATGCGGAAATTACCATGCACGAGCCAGATAATAGCACTTCTGTATGATATGGTCAAGATGTAACCGGGAAATCACTACGGATTCTCTTGATTCTGTTTTATATCCACCGTTACTCGGGGCGAACCAGTTTGTACATCGCCAACGCCTTTGCCCGTTGCGTGGCATGGTCGACAATTGGCGCCGGATAATCGTGACCAATCAGACAATGCACTTCGCGCATCAACACGGGGGGCATCAGCCACGGCGCATGGATGTATTTGGTGGGGACGTTTGCTAGCTCTGGAACGTAGCGCTTGACGTACGCCCCATCGGGGTCAAAGGTTTCACCTTGGCTGGTAGGATTGAAAATCCGGAAGTAGGGTTGGGCGTCGGTGCCTGTCCCTGCCGACCATTGCCAACCACCATTATTGGCGGCGCTATCGCCATCGATAAGCTGTTGCATAAAATAACGCTCGCCCCAACGCCAATCAATGAGTAAATCTTTGGTGAGGAACGAAGCGACGATCATGCGAGCGCGGTTGTGCATCCAGCCGGTGCTACTCAGTTGGCGCATAGCTGCGTCGACAATGGGGTAGCCGGTACGCCCCGCACACCAGGCCGCAAAGTAATTTTGATTGTTGTCCCAGGCAATGTCGTCGTACATCGGGCGAAATGCGTAGTTGGCAACATGGGGGAAGTGATACAAAATCTGCTGATAAAAATCGCGCCACGCCAATTCGCTCAACCACACTTCGGCGCCACTACGAGCCGCAGTGGGTGGTGCGAGGCGTTGCGCCGCAATCGCTGCCCGGGCGCATTCTTGTGGCGAAATAATCCCAAAGCGCAGATAGGGCGAAAGCCCCGATGTGCCAGCCTGGGCCAGCACATTGCGCCCGTCGTCATAGGTGTTGATGCGTTGGCTGGTAAAGGTCGCCAACAATTGCTGGGCCGTGGCGGCCCGACTGTCAGGTAATGGGACGGTCGTTGTGGGCCAGTTGGGCCACGTAGGTTGGCTGGGGATGCCCGCCACGGGGAGTAACGGCGGGACGGGTAGGGCTGCCGGGATGCGTAATTGCCGGCTCCAATTGCGGTAATAGGGCGTAAAAACCGTGTACGGCGTGCCTTTGTCGGTCAGGACTTGGGTCACCGGCACGATTGTTTGGCTGTCGTGGATGTACGGCGTGACCCCGTTGTTTTGGAGTGTGCTGGCCACCCGTTCATCGCGCCGGCGCGCCCAGGGGGCAGGGTCGGCTTGCCACGTCACGCCAGCGGCCCCGTGTTTTTTACATAACTGCAAAATCACCTCAGCAGGATCACCATAGGCAATCAGCAAACTGCTCCCCTGCTGCTGGAGCTCGGCATGCAGGGTGCGTAATCGGTCAGCCAAAAAAGCCAAGCGATTGGGACCGACACGCGGTGAATCGACTAACTGGTCATCGACGATAAACAAGGCAATCACACGGTGCTTGCCGTGGTGACTCGCCATGGTGAGGGCGGGGTTGTCGGCGAGGCGCAGGTCGCGCCGGAACCAATGGATGGTACAAGTTGACATAATTTACAGTGTGTTTCTAATGAAAAAATCAACGAATG
>CAISXI010000419.1 GCA_903889425.1 uncultured Roseiflexaceae bacterium
CGCATTCCCGACCACCTGCTGCCCTATGCGCATACCTGGAAAACACTCCACGACGCAGGGGCAGTGCTGGCCTTTGGCAGTGATAATCCAGTCGTCCCTGATTTCCACCCACTCAAAGGGATTGCTGCCGCCGTGACCCGCCAGACGTGGCGTGGAGATGTGATAAATGCGCACGAAGCTATTTCGTGGCAGACCGCCATCGACGCCTACACCTACGGCGCGGCATATTCGCTCCAGGCCGAACAACGCTATGGTGACTTGCGCCGGGAGATGTGTGCCGATTTTGTGGTTATCGATGCTAATTCTGCCGTATCCATTGACCAATATCAGGTAATTGAAACTTGGCTCGATGGAAAACGGGTGTCTGGGGATTGAAAATTAAATTTAATGTTATGTCAATAATGTATTGTCACACGAAAACCAGCCCGACGGAACAGCATAATGCGCACGTATTCACGCTGGGCACCACGTTTTTTTCAACATCAATGCTGGATAAAAAAGAGCGGTGTGGGGTGGTCGGATTGGGGCACCACTTTGAGGGGCGTGTGGTAAATCTGCTCGAGGAATGCTTGATTGAGGACGGTTGCTGGTGGCCCATCGGCCAACAAATGCCCGTGTTGGAGTACACAAATGCGTGTGGCAAACGAGGCGGCGAGGTTGATGTCGTGCATGGCGGCAATTATGAGCACCCCGCACTGTGCGAGTTCTTTTATACAACGAATAATTGCATGTTGATGGTGCAGATCGAGGTGAGCGGTTGTTTCGTCGAGCAAGAGTACCTTGGGTTGTTGGGCAATGGCGCGGGCAAAGGCCACTCGTTGTTGTTCGCCACCCGACAATTGATTGGCTTGCGTCGTCGCAAAGTGATCGATACCGGCCTGAGCCATGGCATAGCTGATAATTTGGTCATCGTGTCCAGTATGGCGCTGATACCACGGGTGAAAAGCGTAGCGGGCCATCGCCACCACTTCACGCACCGTGAATCCCGCCGGCATTACCACCGTCTGGGGTACGACCGCAATGTGTTGGGCTCGTAGTGCTGCCGGCATTGTGGCAACATCAGCACCGGCTAGCATAATTTGACCATCACGCAATGGTACCGTACCGGCAATCGCCCGAATCAAGGTACTTTTACCGGCGCCATTGGGACCGATACAGACGATGATTTCACCAGTATCGGCTACCAGTGACACATTGGTTAGAGCGATATGCTCTTTATAGGAACAGGTAATGTTTTTTATGTCTACTAACATGATTAAGTAGCCTTTTTGGTGGTACGTAATTGCCACAGAAAGAATGGCGCGCCGCAACAGGCGGTAACGATGCCCACCGGAATTTCTTGGGGGGATTGAATGGTGCGGGCCAGCATGTCGGCCAGCAACAAAAAAACTGCGCCATAACAAGCCGACAGGGGAATCAAGCGGCGGTGATCGCCCCCCACAAACAAGCGCACCGAATGCGGCACGATAATCCCCACAAAGCCAATCAGCCCATGGAAGGCCACTGCCGTGGCCGTCATCAACGTTGCGCCAATCACCACTAACGCACGGATGCGGGCGACGTTGATACCGAGGAAGCGGGCTTGTTCTTCGGGGAACAACAATACATTCAAATCGCGCGCCGCAATCAGTAGCATCGTCATGCCGAGGACAACACTCACGACCATCAACCCCACAGCGTCCCAGCCCACAATCGTGGCTCCGCCCAACAAAAATCCGAGCAATTGCGAGAGTTGGCGGCCGATATGAAGCATGATGTAGGTGGTCAAGGCGTTGGCGAGGGCTGCGAGGGCCACTCCAGCCAAAATGAGGTCAGTGTTGGTATATTGCGCATTACCCCGCGCTAGCAGATAGACCAATCCCACCACCAGCAACGCGCCCACAAACGCCCCCAGTGGCATCAGGTACCACGCGAAGGCTAGAGCGCCACTCAGCGCCACTGCGCTGATGGCTCCCAACCCGGCACCTGATGCCACCCCGATTACGTAGGGGTCAGCGAGGGGGTTGCGAAACAACCCTTGGTAGGCGGCACCAGCGCCACCTAGCGCAGCCCCCGCACACATCACCATTACCACTCGTGGTAACCGGATGGTCACGATGATGGTCACCAAATTAGATGGGATGACTGTTTCGGGGATGTTGCGGAGCCAATGCCACAACACCACAATCACGGTGTTGATAGGAATAGCCACGCTCCCCACCACAATCGCTACCAGCATACAGCTGACACACAAGGTCAATGCCAACAGATACGCTGCACCACGCCAATCGCGCAAGCGCTTTATTTGTGACACAGCGTACTGCATCAGTTACTTGACCTCAGGGTGCACAATGGCGATAACGGCTTGCAACCCGGCCACAATCCGTGGACCAGGTCGGCTAACCAAATTGTCGTCGATTGGCATGACTGCTTGGGCTTTCACCGCGGGAATCCCTTCCCAACCTGCCCGGGTGGCCACCATGTCAGGGGTGACGCCGTACAGCGAATCAGCCAAAATAATAATGTCGGGGGCAGCGGCTACTACTTGCTCGACACTCACTTGCGGGTAGGGGTTCTCTACATCACCAAAGACATTGACGGCACCCGCCGCCACCAACAATTCGTTGACAAAGCCGCCGGCACCGATGGTATAGGGCTTGCTGGGGTCGGTGGCATCGAGCTCCCAAAAGACGCGTGGTTTGGTGCTGACGTTCGCCACTTTGGCGGCTAAAGCGTCCCAATCAGCTTGGAGTTTGGTCGTAAGGGCTGTCGCTTCGTCGTTGGTACCAAGCATGGCGCCAACTAACAAAATGTCAGATTTGATACTATCCACAGTGGTATTGACTGAGCCCACGACAACCACCGGGATGTTGAGCTTTTCGATGGCAGTTACTACCTCAGGATTGGTAATCCCGGCAGCAAAGACCACATCGGGGGC
>CAISXI010000420.1 GCA_903889425.1 uncultured Roseiflexaceae bacterium
AGCTGTCGCTTCGTCGTTGGCCCCAAGCATGGCGCCCACTAACAAAATGTCAGATTTGATGCTATCCACAGTGGTATTGACTGAGCCCACGACGACCACCGGGATGTTGAGCTTTTCGATGGCGGTCACTACCTCGGGATTGGTAATCCCGGCAGCAAAGACCACATCGGGGGCCAGTGCGGCGATTTGCTCGTAGTTGTAGGTCATATCGGGGTTCGAGATTTTTGCGACGTTACTCACCTCGGGGGGGTAATCGCTATACATGTCGATGGCGACCACAGCGCTCCCCTTGCCAAGCGCATAGATCATTTCGGTGGTACTAGGCGCTAACGAGATGATTTTGCTGACGTTGGCGGGGATGGCAACCACCCGGCCGGCACTATCGGTGACCGATGCGACTGCAACGGCAGTGGGTACATCGGTAGGGGCAAGCGTGGGGGCGACGGGGGCGGGCGTAGCGGTGGGGGCGGGCGTAGCGGTGGGGGCTTGCGCCGGAGCCGTTGCACAGGAACTGATGAGGAGACCAACACTTAACAAGACAATCCGCAACAATGACTTCATGGAACTCCCTTTCAAGTAAATAAAAACACCCTTGCAGAAATGCAAGGGCAATGCGACCAAACACCGTCCAGAGACGGGTTGTGTCTTCATGGCACCTCCCTCGCGCGAGAAGGTCACACGTACGTGATAAAGCAGGTTTCCTGACTTGTATCGTCATGCGATACTTACAGTTGCGGCACAGCGACGGACTCTCACCGTCTTCCACCTTAACGCCCTAGCATCCGGGCTAGCGGGTCACTTTATCAGTTATGTACTTGTTACAGCTTTCACTGCCCCCGCAGTATAATGGAACAAACAAACATCTGTCAAAGAGGTGACTATGACGCCCCAATTCCCCCCCTACGTCCATAGTGTGTTCGACGCTCCTAGTAGCGCATGGCCCGTAGTCGGCCAAATCCGCAATGCCTGTAGCTTTACTTCACTCGCCAATGCCCTCAACACCCAAGTCGATGCCTTTGTGCATACCCCCGACGAATTTATCCGCGAAGCCGGCCCGCTCTTTCAGCCAAATTTGGGGGGCACGGTACCAACCCTCAAAGTCTGGCAATTACGCAAACGGGGCTACGGCAGTCATTTTGGTAATTTGCGCTACACTGATTGCGAATATGTGTTATGTCAATTGATTGATATGGGAATTCCGTGTATCATCGATATTTACACAGCGCGCCAAGTGGGGTTAACCCGGGTATTTGGGCAACACGCAGTGGTATTGGTGGGGTATAGTAATCAGTTTATTGATGAAAACAGTCAGGCGCGACGTGAATATTATATTATTGACAGTCAATGGCCGGCGCTCGGTGACTTTCAGATTTTGCACAACAATGTCGATCGTGATGGTGATGGCATCGCCGAAGACTACCCTGGCAATCGCACCTTGGCACGGGCCGAATTTTTGCAAATCTATAGTACGCGCTGTTACGCGCCGATTTTTCCGTCGCAACTCGCGCATGACCGCTGGTACAGTCGCACCTTCCGGGCCCGCACACCATCACTTTGGGAGCGCTATATGACTGGCAGCAATGATGTGCTTGCACGCAAAAATTATTAGCAAAAATCATACAAACGATTGAGGCAAGTGCCAAAATATTTCATTACAATACCAACAAGGGTTTATTCAGATTACAAAGGAGTCACCATGCTGCTCTTTCGCCGCATGCTCAGTCTACTCAAACCACATTGGCTATTATTTACCGGCGCATGGCTCAGTCTGATTTTGAGCACCGGTGCCAATCTATTGAGCCCAATGATTTTGCGCTCGGTCATGGACGATGGCATTACCGCCCGTGCCTGGGAACCGATTATGGCGGGTACGGTGTTGCTGGTTGGGTTGGCCATTGTCCGCGGGCTATTTGGGTTTACCCAGAGCTATTGGTCCGAAAAAGTCTCGCAATCGTTTGCCTTTGATTTGCGTAACAACTTGTTTGAAAAAATCCAAACACTCAGTTTCGCCTATCATGACCGCACCCAAGCGGGGCAACTAATGACGCGTTTGACCAGCGATGTCGAACAAGTACGCTCGTTTGTGGCCTCGGCGTTGTTGCAATTCATTAGTGCATTGATGCTGTTAATCGGCAGTCTGTATGCACTCTTCTCTATGAATTGGCAATTGGCGTTGGTGGCAATTCTGTTCATCCCACCGTCGATGGTGGTACTCGGCTATTTCATGCAAGTAGTGCGGCCGATGTTTTCGATTATCCAAGAGCGCTTAGGCATGCTCAATGTGGTGCTCCAAGAAAACATCAGCGGCGCCCGTTTGGTGAAGGCATTTGGTCGTGAAGCCCACGAAGAAGCGCGCTTTGCCGTCAAAAACGAATCGTTGCTCGAGATGAATCTCAAATCGGTGGTGGCGATGGCCAGCTCATTCCCGATTATTTTCCTCATCAACAATTTAGGGACGCTGGGGATTTTGTGGGTCGGCGGCTACAAGACTATGAGTGGCGAAATTAGCATTGGTGAGCTGATTGCCTTCACCACCTACCTCTCATTGCTGTTCCAACCACTCTTCATGCTGGGTATGATTTCGGCCCAAATCACCCGAGCCAGTGTCAGCAACGAGCGTATTTTTGAGTTACTCGACACCAAACAAGATGTCGAAGATAGCTCCGATGCGATTGTGATGCCCGCCGTCCAAGGGCATGTGCGCTTTGACAACGTCACCTTGCGCTACGCTGGCTCCGCCAACAAAGTCCTCGACGGTGTGTCGTTTGATATCCCCGCCGGGACGACGGTGGCCATCCTTGGCACCACGGGCAGTGGCAAAAGTTCACTCATCAATCTTATCCCCCGTTTTTATGACACCACCAGTGGTTCCATCATTGTCGACGGCCACGATGTACGCACCGTCACGCTCGATAGTTTGCGTAGTCAAATCGGGATTGTGCTCCAAGAAACGACCTTGTTTAGTGGTTCCATCCGTGCTAATATCGCCTACGGTCGCCCCGATGCGAGTGATGCCGAAGTACTCGAAGCCGCCCAACGCGCCCAAGCCGATGCGTTCATCCAAGAGTTGCCCCAAGGCTACGACACGATTGTCGGCGAAAAAGGTATCGGTCTGTCGGGTGGGCAACGCCAGCGTATCGCCATTGCCCGGGCGCTATTGCTCGACCCCAAGATTCTGATCCTCGACGATAGCACGTCAGCCGTGGATGCCGAAACAGAATTCAAAATCCAACAAGCCCTCGACGATTTGATGCACAACCGCACCTCGTTCGTCATCGCCCAGCGCATCAGCACGGTACGCAATGCCGATGTGATTTTGTTGCTCGATGGCGGCAAGATTATCGGCCAAGGAAGTCACGACGATTTGTTGCGTGACAATGCGGTATACGGCGATATCATTGATTCACAATTTGGTCATCAGTTAACCCACGAAGGAGTCATCTAATGTGGCGAGGCATACAAGGCATGGCGGAACTTCCTGAGGGGAAGGCAGCCAATTCAAGTGTTACCGCCAAGCGACTTGGCGTTTATTTGGCGCCCTATTGGCGCAACTTTGTGGGGATTATCTTTTTGTCCATCATTGGCGCCATCACCCAAGCCGGTGCACCGATTTTGATTGGCATGACGGTTGACGAAGCGATTGGTACCAAAAACACCACGTTGCTCTGGCAATACATGGTGGTGCTGCTCGTTTTTTATGTGGTAGGGGCGATTTCTTCACGGCTGACCTTCCAATACATGGGGCAAGTCGGGCAACGCACCATCGCCCATATGCGGAGTGAATTGTTTGGTCATCTGCAAAAATTGTCGTTGCGCTTTTTTGACAAAAACCCGGCTGGCGACTTGATGTCGCGTATCGTCAACGATATCGACGTCATCACACAGCTCCTCGGCCAAGGGTTGGTGATGATTATCGGTAACTTGTTTACCTTGGTAGGGATTGTCATCGCCATGCTGTTGCTTGATTGGCGTTTGTCAATTGCCAGCTTTTTACTCGTCCCCGTGTTGTTTATCATGACGCAACTGTTTGCGGTGTCAGCGCGCCGGGCCTTCCGCAAAACTCGGGAGTCGATTGGCGATGTCTCATCCGACATCCAAGAAGAAATCGCCGGCGTGAAAGTGGCTCAAGCCTTTACCCGTACCGACGTCAACCGCGAGCGTTTTTCGCAACGCAACGCCGCCAACCGCGACGCCAATGTTAGTGCCACCGCCATCACCGCAGCCTTTGGACCGCTGGTTGATGTATTGGCAGCACTGGGGATTGCGATTGTGGCGGGCTACGGCGGCTATTTGGTGCTCCAAGACCAAGTCACCCCTGGCAT
>CAISXI010000421.1 GCA_903889425.1 uncultured Roseiflexaceae bacterium
GAATTATGCACCCGTGGTGCCATTTCGTTGATGACGAGGGTGGGTCCGTTGGCGGTCATGACTTCGAAGCACTCAATCGCCAGCAACCCTACATAATCGAGGGCGGCTACAGCTTGGTGGGCGATAGCGTCGGCCAATGCGTCGACTTGGGGATGGACGTTGGCGGCTGGGGCGATTGACAGCCGCAAAATCCCCTCGTGGTGGTGGTTTTCGACCAATGGGTAACGATTAATTGACCCAAAGCGGTCACGCACCACCAACAACGATAATTCGCGGGTGAACGGCACCACCCCTTCGATCAGCAAATCAGTACCGGCCATGTCGACCACGGTTTGATAGGCTTGGGTCAGGCTGGTAATCCGTTGTTGACCTTTACCGTCATAGCCGTTGCGGCGGGTTTTGATGATGGCAGGGAGCTTGGTGCGGGCGATGGCTTGGGCCACGCTGGTGGTCTGGTCGACCGCCGCAAATGGCGCCGTACTAAAGCCTAAATCCGTAAAAAACTGCTTTTCGTGCAGGCGGTCTTGGCCAATTGCCAGGGCATTGGCAATGGGGTAGAGTGGCCGTAAGGTACTCAAAAACTGCGCCGTTGCCGCCGGCACATTTTCGAATTCGTAGGTAATGACATCGACCTTTTGGGCAAATGCCTCGAGTGCGGGTTTGTTGGTGTAATCGGCGACTGTATGCGTGGCACCCAGGGCTGCCGGCGCATCGCCGCTCGGGTCGTATACATGACAACGAATCCCTAGCGGAATAGCCGCAAGGGCTAACATTTGGGCTAATTGCCCACCACCAAGAATGCCGAGTGTGTGTGTTGCCGTCATATATTCACCATCTGCTTGCAGAACGCTTCTATTGTACCAAATATTGTTGGGATGCTGTACTACATCTGATGGGTTGATTTTTTTGATAATGATATTGTTATAATGTATCAATAGTAGCTTTTTTGGGGAGTCACCATGCCACGTATTGTATTGTTGTTGCTATTGATCGTTGCCGCCTTGTTGCCTGCGCGCACCGAGATCCCCGTGGCGCATGCCGATAACGGCCGCGAAGTGTTTGCCTATTATTACAGTTGGTGGAATCGCTTGAGTTGGGACCCGAGTCGCATGAGCGACCGTCCCGCCGATTTATACGACAGCAAAAGCGAAGCCGTGATTCGCCGCCAAATTACCGACGCCAAAAACGCCGGCATTGATGGCTTTATCTGCACGTGGCGCTATTCGTGCGCCAAAGTCGTGCAAGTAGCCGAAGCCATAGGTGGATTTAAAATCGCATTTAGTGTAGACCCTATCGGCGACCCTACCCTGAATTCCAACGACGCCATGGCGCGCAATATGCAAGAAATGACCAATTATACCGGCAGCCCGGCCTACTGGAAGCGTGACGGTAAGCCGGTGTTTGTTTTTTGGAACGACACTATCCTGCCCGGCGGCCGCGGTAGTCGCGCCGACTGGCAAGCCACCCGTGACCGCATCGATCCCCAGCGCACCCAGTTTTGGTTGGGTGGTGGGGTCAATTTTGCCTTGCTCGATGTCTTCGATGCTCTGCACTTCTATGACATTTCATGGGAATCTTCATCAGGCAAAGCCATGAGCTCATACAACCGTAAGCTCAACGACTACAACGCCAGTCGTGGTGCCAACAAGCCCTTTTTTGCTACCGTCATGCCTGGCTACGACGATATGCGCTACCGCGCCGGCCATCGCAAAGACCGCGCCAACGGTGACTACTACCGCAGTGGCTGGGACAACGCTCGCGCCTATGGCGCCCAAGTTGCCATCATTACTAGTTGGAACGAATGGTTCGAGGGCAGTTCCATCGAATCCAGTATCAACAACGGTACTACCTATACCGACATCACTCGCGAAAAAATCGCCGCCTTCAAAGACCCCACCCCCGTCATCCCTAGTGGCTTCGCTGACACCGCCATCAAACAAATCTGGCAACGCGCCGATTTGGCGGTGCAACAACAACGTGCGGTGCGCTCGTGGGTGTGGGGGCCGCAAATCGGCGATGGGCGCCTCGAATCGTTTAATGGCGGTCAACGCTTGGTGCAGTATTTCGACAAGGCCCGCATGGAAATCAATAACGTCAATGGCGACCGCAATTCGCCATGGTTCGTCACCAACGGCTTACTGGTTAGCGAAATGGTGACGGGTCGGGTCCAGACCGGCGATACCACCATCGAAGCACGCACCCCCAACGAAGAAGTCCTCGCTGGTGACCCACGGGTGGTTAACCCCGACGCGCCGAGCTACGCTACGTTGGCGATGGTATTGCCAGCCCAAGCCGACAAAACCGGCCAAGCAGTGCGGACGCAGTTGTTGCGCAACGGTACCTTCCAAGACATCACCCCACCTGCCAACGTCAGCTATGCGCAATTTATCCCCGAGACACGTCACAACATCCCCGATGTGTTTCGCACCTTCCTCAATCAAAGTGGGCTGGTCTATAGCAGTGGGCGCTATAGCAATGGCCAATTGTTTGATTGGGTGGTGGCATTTGGTTACCCCATCGGTGATGCCTATTGGATGCGTACCAACATCGCAGGTGTATCGCAATGGTCGCTGGTGCAACCCTTCGAGCGCCGGATTTTGACCTATACGCCCAGCAATCCTGCCGGCTACCAAGTCGAGATGGGCAATGTCGGGCA
>CAISXI010000422.1 GCA_903889425.1 uncultured Roseiflexaceae bacterium
CACCGTGCTGTCGATGCCACAGACGTTGAGTTTGGGGTTACTACTTGCATTACAGTTGGGCACATCAGGATACCCCACATTGTCTTTGGCTAAACCAAAAAACAATGTATAGGTACCAGGTCTGGTGAATTTGACTGATCCGTTAATCACGCGAGTCGCACCAGCGACGAGTGGCGTGTTGCCAATACTCCAGCGCCACGGCTGATCGACGGTACTTGCAACTGGACAGTGTGTCGTAGTATTGCTGTACGATTGGTCCCATCCGGCATATCCCGCCATTACGTGAAATTTACCATCACTTTTGGGAAATTTGGTTACCCCAGCAACTTTAAACGCCCAACACTGTTCTTGGTCAAAAACATAGTTGGTATCTCCTGGTGGGGTTGTATATTGTGATAATGTTGGTCCACTCATTGATGCTGCTAGTGTGCCTGTATTCGTAATATAGGTGGCATCGTCATATTTGTTGGTCAAGGTAAAGGTAATGCCGAGGATTTCATTTATGTTCAATGTTGTTTTATCGGTTGTCACCGTTAACCAGCCTGATTGCCGAAACACTGGCGTGCTTGTTGGGGTGTTTACCTGTGGTGCCGAAATCAACGCACCTGTGGCTGCATTGGCCTTGTAAACCATCAATTGAATCGCCCCAAACAGGACTGCTGCGATAAACGATATTAATATTATTGGATGATATAAACGCATGTGACTACCTCTTACCATTATTGATGTATTTAGATTAGCGTACTATTATTCAGAATTCTATGATACGGTTCTGATAGTGCGCTCCTATTGTGATGCTCTGGGTATTGATTTTGTTCCATTAATTACATTTACGACAATATATAGTATACCTGAAAAACCGTCAACTATACTATGATAATTGTATGAAAATCAAAATGTAATTAATTTGTTAACAACAAAATTAACGATCGAATTGTGCGCGAAAGATTGTGTTGTTGGTTTTCCAGACGAGCCACGGTCCGATTGCCATGAGCTGCGTTGGTTGATCTAGCGCAATGACGGCAGTGCCACGGGCAATGATTCCCTGCGATAGTACGTTGTAGAGCAATACCTGCCAAGGGGCGGTATTGGCGACTGCGATGAGTTGCGTTGGATTGGAGAGTAGCACAATCTGTATGTTTGCGATAGTTTGTGTTGCGAGCCGAATGAATCTTTGCGTGCCAAGATCAAGTTGATATTGGATTACTGACGTACCGTCACTCGTAAATAACATGTTCTGTGGGGTGATTCCAGTGATTTGTGGCTGCGTAACAATATGGCTAATCCGTAAGGGGACTAGCAGTGGCGTACCGACGAAAAGTCGCTGGTTTTGGATGCGGCCTGCGATTAGGTAGCCTTTGTTGTTTGCGATCGTACCAGCAATCAATAACCCAAACTCGCCACTATCACTGTTGTGCATTACCGATACCGGTCCTGGTAGTGCGATTCGTGGTGCTAATTCGTGGATCCATGGATCATTGGCGATGGTGACGAGTGCTGTTTGTGTCACCGGGCTGTTCGGGATGGGTTGGGTAATGGTGAGGTAAATATAGCGGCCACTCACCACCAAGGCACTCGGTATGACCTGACTCGTCATCGTCCAAAAGCCTGTTTCACGTGCGGGGGTCACACTAATGTCGAATCGTTGCACAAAAATGGTATTCCAGGTGAATCGCCCCACCACGACCAGTTGATTTGCGTCGCTATGGTTGATTTGCATCAGATCGGCAGATAGACCGTCAATCGCGAGGGGTGTTTGGCGGGTAAAGCTCGCCATATCAACGGATTCGAGCATAGGGTTGGCATTATCGTTCCCGGTGATTGCAAAGAGGTATTGTTGATTGCTCACCAGCTGGGTGATATCACCGCCAAGCGTAACTGTGGCGACGGTGGTTGGCACAATCACTGCAACTGCGGTGGGACTGACTGTTTTGGTGACCGTACTCGTGCGCGTTGCGGTGTTGGTACGGGTGTTGGTTGTGGTGCGGGTGGCGGTACGTGTGGGGCTGACGGTTTTGGTGTGCGACGCTGTGGGTGTACGGGTTGCACTATGATTAGCAATTTCGGCAGTGGCAGTGGTATTGTCACTACGTTGGGTGGCGACAAATGCAGTTTGGGTTTGTTTGGTAAAGGGTGTTGCACTCAACAAAAACTGTTTGCGGGCGGCAGTGGCGGTGTTTTTGGCGATTACCGTCTGCAATGCTGCATTGCGTTGTGCTTGTTGCTGAGTTGCAATCGCGATGCGATTGGCGACGGTGGTGGCGGTGCGGGCTGCGATGACGGTTTGGGTGGCTCCCTTGAGGGCAATTACGCTCTGCATCAAAGGGATGGGGGTCACTGTGGCCGTTTTGGTGACGGTCGCGGTTTGGGTGCGGGTGGCGAGGCCTTGGGTGCGGATGGCAGTGGCGGTTAAGCGATCGGCAACGCTGGTTTGACTGGCTGCCAAAGATTGGACGGTACTCGTCGCGTAGATACTGGCCATGGTTGCGGTGGCAGCGACGATGCGGGTACGAATGGCTGCGACAGCCGTGGTCGAGGGCGTCGTTGTCGGGGAGGGAGTTATGGTGGGAGTCGCAGTAATAGTGGCGGTAGTCGTTGCGGTAGGGCGCGCGATGACATGGATAGTGATGGGTTTGATCGCACAGGCCCCAATAGGACCTCCGGAATTACACGAGGAATCAGGGTAGCCTACCCAGTCTTTGACCACCCCAAAATAGATAGTGTAGGTGCCGATGGTGGTGAAGCGCACTCTCCCCACGACAGCGCGGGTTTCACCTGACGCTAACGGGGTACTGCCGATACTCCAGCGCCATGGATGATTGGTCGTTGATAGGAGTGGACATTTCGTGGCAGTGTTTTTATATTGGGCATCCCAATTTGCTATTCCCGCCATTACACGTATTCGTTGGTTCGCACTCGTGGTAATAAGGGGTTTATTAAATAATGTGATGCCTTTGCTGTCTTTTTTTGCCCAACACTCATCTTGATTATAGGTATAGCTGGTATCAGGTGTTGCAAACGAAAACGCTGCGCCACTAATCTTGGTACCATCGCTGTAATTATTCCGTACTTTGATGGTGAATTCTGCGGTTTCATTCGGGAATAATGTGGTGGTGTTGACGGTAACAGTATCAATCCAATTGTCGCTGGGTGGATTTCCTGTATTTATTGCCGCAGTGACCCGAATACTAGGAATTAAATCATACAATACGCCGCCCGGGCAGGTGGTACTCCCGATATCACGGTGCCCTACAATCGTATTAAGGGTGACGTTTTTGTAGGCGTAATAGGCGGTGGTATTGGGGGTGATGTGGTAGGTGGGGGCAATCCAAGCGATTAGGCTATTGAGGGCGTTTTGGGCGGCAGCTGTGGGGGCCACATTGCTATATGTCCCCATCATCGAGATGCCGATGTTGGCCCGGTTATACCCGAATACATGTGCCCCATCAATCATGGTGCCGTTGTCACGGACGCCATTCAGTCGCCCTGAGTAAATTACCCCGTTGGGATCAATCAAATAGTGATAGCCGATGTCGCCCCAGCCATTGCTGATTGTGTGGTAGCGCCAAATCGAGCGTACCCGCGCGGCCCAATCGCTCCCCAATGCATCATTGGGTGTGGCGGTGTGGTGGATGGTAATTAGGCTTGGATTGGCGATTTCGGCTGGCTCTGGTAACCAGGTGGCGTTGCTGGTCTCGCCGTTTGCCGCTCGTTGATCCCACGCCGCCAGCTCGCCATCACCCCAGGTGGTACGGGCGACGATGGGCGGTTTGCTGCCGTTGGGTTGGCTAATGGCCGCCGATGGCAAAATGCGCCGCGCAGCGTTGGGCAACAGTGTATTCATGGTGACGGCACTGATTTGCGTGACATAACTCGTGGTGTGGGGTGCGA
>CAISXI010000423.1 GCA_903889425.1 uncultured Roseiflexaceae bacterium
ATGAGCAAGCCACCGCCTTGATCCAAGGTGGGGTTGATTTGTTGTTGGTCGAAACCAGCGTCGACATCCTCGAAGTCAAAGCCGCCCTCGATGGTTTGCGGCGCGCCAAAGCCGATCTCAACCGCCCCGATGTGGCCGTGCAAGCCCAAATCTTCCTCGACATGAGTGGACGCATGTTGCTCGGTACCGACATCCCCGCCTATATCGCCACCATGGAAGCGATGCCGGTGGATGTGATTGGGCTCAACTGTAGTACCGGCCCCGAGCATATGCGCGAGGCGATTCAATATTTGACGACCCATTCACGCAAACCGATTTCGTGTATCCCCAATGCCGGCTTGCCCATCGAAGTGGACGGCGCCACGGTATTCCCGATGGAACCAGATCCCTTCGCCAAAATTCTCAGCGAATTTGTCACGCAGTACGGCGTGAATGTGGTGGGGGGCTGCTGTGGCTCTCGCCCCGCCCATATCGCCAAACTCCGCGCCCAAATCGGTGAAAATCCTGTGCCGGCCCCCCGTGAAATCGAATACATCCCCAGCCTTTCGTCGGGCATCCGGGCGGCGGCCATGCAACAAGACAGCACCTTGACGATGATTGGCGAGCGGGTCAATACCCTCGGTTCCCGCAAAGTCAAAAAACTGTTGCTGGCCGACGATTACGACGGCGTGCTCGAAGTGGCCCGTGAACAGGTCGATAGTGGCTCGCACATGCTCGATGTCTGTGTGGCCATGACCGAACGGAGCGACGAGCTCGAGCAGATGGTCACCTTGATTAAAAAACTGACCATGAACGTCGAATTGCCCCTCGTCATCGATACCACCGAAGCCGATGTGCTCGAGGCTGCCTTGAGCAGTTACCCGGGCCGCGCCTTGGTGAATTCGGTGTCGCTGGAAGGTGGTCGTGGTGAAAAAATCGACAAAATCATGCCCCTGGTGGCGCGCTATGGCGCTGCCACCGTGGCGATGACCATCGACGAAACGGGCATGGCGCATAGCGCCGCCCGCAAGCTCGAAATCGCCCAGCGTATCGCCCAAATCGCCCGTGACGAATTCGGTGTGCCTAACGAAGCATTGGTCTTTGACGTGCTGACCTTCCCGATTACCACCGGCCAAGAAGAATTGCGCAACGCTGCCGTCGAAACCCTCGAAGGCATCCGTTTGGTCAAACAGCACATTCCGGGTTGTTTCACCACCCTCGGCGTGAGTAATCTGAGCTTCGGCGTGGCACCGCATGCCCGCGCCGCCCTCAACTCGGTCTTTTTGTTCCATGCCCGGATTGCCGGTCTCGATACCGCCATCATCAACCCCACCCATGTCACGCCATATGCCGAATTGCCGACCGAGCAACGCGAAATCTGCGAAGATTTGATTTTTGCACGGCGCGAAGATGCCTTGGCCCGCTACATTCAGTTTTATGATGTCAACGCCGATACCAGCGAGCGCGAAGTCAGCGACCCCACCGCGGGCATGACCGTCGACGAACGCTTGTACTGGAAGATTTTGCATCGCAAAAAAGAAGGCGTCGAAGCCGACATCGAAGAATCCGTGCAACAGCGCTTGACCGTGCACGGTCTGCAATTGGGTGATGCCGTGGCGTCCACCCAAAACGCCGAAGGCTCGTCACCCCAAGGGCTCGAAGCGGTGGCCGTGCTCAACAACGTGTTGTTGCCCGCCATGAAGCAGGTCGGCGATTTGTTTGGCTCCGGCCAGTTGATTTTGCCGTTTGTGTTGCAGAGCGCCGAAGTGATGAAAAAAACCGTGGCGCACCTCGAACGCTACCTCGACCGCCTCGAAGGCACCAGCAAAGGCAAAGTGGTGCTTGCGACGGTCTATGGCGACGTCCACGACATCGGCAAAAACTTGGTCAATACGATTTTGTCCAACAACGGCTATACCGTGTATGACTTGGGCAAACAAGTGCCCGTCAACACCATCATCGAAAAAGCCATCGAAGTGGGTGCCGATGCCATCGGCTTGTCGGCCTTGCTGGTGAGCACATCCAAGCAAATGCCTATTTGTGTCCAAGAAATGCACAAGCGTGGCTTGAACTTCCCCATTTTGGTGGGTGGCGCGGCGATTAACCGCCAATATGGCCAACGCATCACTTTTGTGGGTGACGATGCCATGTACGAAGCAGGTGTGTTTTATTGTAAAGATGCCTTTGAAGGGCTCGAAACAATGGACAAGTTGGTCGACAAAGCGCGGCGAGACCCCTTCCGCTCCCAGGTGCGCGCCGACGCGATTACTGCCAAGGCCGACAAAGAGCGCGGCCGCCAAACCTTGACCACCCACGGGCGATCGTCTGATGCGACCGCCAATGTGCGTTCGGCCGTACGTACCGATTTGCCGGTGCCGACGCCGCCGTTTTGGGGGGCGCAAGTCGCCACCCGCATCCGTCTCGACGATGTAGTGGCCTGCCTCGACCGCAACGCCTTGTACCGCCTGCAATGGGGTGCAAAAAACGCCAAGGGCGAGGAATGGGAAAAACTCAAGGCTGATTTTGATATCATGGTGCGCGATTTGGTGCGCGAAGCTGAGCGCGATGGCTGGCTTGAGCCCAAAGTAGTCTATGGCTACTTCCCGTGTCAATCCCAAGGCCACGATTTGATTGTCTACGATCCTACCGACCGCAGCAAAGAATTGACCCGCTTTGTCTTCCCCCGCCAACCCGAACGCGAACGCTTGTGTATCGCCGATTACTACCGTTCGGTGGAATCGGGTGAATACGACGTGGTGGCGTTGCAGGTGGTGACGATGGGCACCAAGGTCGATGATTTGACCGAAGAGTTACAAAAGCAGGGCGATTATAGCCGCTCGTACTTCATCCACGGCTTGGGCGTATCGCTAGCCGAAGCCTTGGCCGAGTACACCAACAAGTTGGTGCGCCAGAGCTTGGGGTTGACCGGCGAGCAAGGGCGGCGCTATTCGTGGGGCTACCCGGCTTGTCCCGACCTCGACGAGCATACCAAATTGTTTGCGA
>CAISXI010000424.1 GCA_903889425.1 uncultured Roseiflexaceae bacterium
CGGTCGTCGGCGTTGGCCTCCAAGGCCACCGGCTTCCCCATCGCCAAAATCGCCGCCTTGTTGGCTGTCGGCTATACCCTCGACGAAATCCCCAACGACATCACCAAGCTGACCCCGGCTTCGTTTGAGCCGAGCCTCGACTATGTGGTGGTCAAAATCCCACGCTGGGCCTTTGAAAAATTCCCTGGCGTCGATCCCATCCTTGGCCCGCAAATGAAAAGCGTGGGCGAAGTCATGGCCATCGGGGCTACCTTTGCCGAAGCCTTCCAAAAAGCGATGCGTGGCCTCGAAATCGGCGCCACCGGCTTTGTGGGCAGCGACCAAGTCAAAATGGTGGGGTCTGATGATATCCGTATCCCCACGCCGCGCCGGATTTTCCGGGTCTGCGACGAAATCCGCGCTGGTGCCAGCCTCGAATCAATCTGCGAGCGCACTGGCTTTGATCCGTGGTTCGTACAACAGTTCCAAGACATCGTGGCCGTCGAACAAGAAATCGCCCGCTACTCCCTCGTCACCTTGCCATATGATTTGTGGTTTACGGCCAAGGAATACGGCTTTTCTGACCCGCAAATGGCTGGTTTGTTGTCAGATAAACCGGCAGTAATGCAGGTACGGGCGGCCCGCAAACAAGCCAAAATCGTACCGGTATACCGCAAGATTGACACCTGTGCGGCTGAATTCGCGGCGGCCACTCCGTATTTTTATAGTACGTATAGCCGCCAACCCGGTAGCGACGAAGCCGAAGTCACCAATCGTGCCAAGGCGATGATTATCGGTGGTGGTCCCAATCGTATCGGCCAAGGGATTGAGTTCGATTATTGTTGTGTGCATGCCTGTTTTGCCTTGCGCGACATGGGCATCGAAACCATCATGATCAACTGCAACCCTGAGACCGTCTCTACCGACTACGACACCGCCGACCGGCTCTATTTCGAACCGCTGACGCTCGAAGATGTGCTCAACATTTACGACCGCGAAGCGGGGGCAGACTTTGGTCCGGCAGTCCGTAGCGTGCCGGCCTTGGTGCAATTTGGTGGTCAGACGCCCTTGAATTTGGCGCATGGTCTCGAATCAGCGGGCGTGCCCATTTGGGGGACTTCACCTGATGCCATCGACTTGGCCGAAGAGCGCGGCCGCTTTGGGGATTTGTTGCGTAGCATGAATGTCGAGCAACCACCCAACGGTATGGCCTCGACCTTGGCTGAAGCAGTGGTCGTGGCCCATCGCATCGGCTTCCCCGTATTGGTGCGGCCCAGCTATGTGCTGGGTGGGCGCGCCATGGCGATTGCCTATGACGACGAAAGCTTTGAGCGCTATATTGCCGAAGCTACAATTGTGAGTGCAGGCGCGCCCGTGCTCATCGACAAATATCTCGAAGATGCCTTTGAGGTCGATGTGGACGCCATCGGTGATGGCGAGCAAGTGGTGATTGCCGGCATCATGGAGCATGTCGAAGAAGCAGGCGTGCACTCGGGCGACTCGGCGATGGTACTTCCCCCCTACAAAATCAGTGCGTACCACATCGATGCCATCCGTGACATCACCATGCGGATCGGCATGGCGTTGACCGTCAAGGGCATGATGAACGTACAATACGCCATCAAAGACGAAATCGTCTATGTCATTGAAGTCAATCCCCGTTCGTCGCGCACGGTACCGTTCATCGCCAAGGCCACCGGCTTCCCGTTGGCACGTTTGGCGGCTCAAGTGGCGGCCGGCAAGACGTTGCGTGAGTTGAATTTCACTGAAGAACCCAAGGTTGACGGCTTTTTTGTCAAAGAAGCGGTGTTGCCGTTCGACAAATTCCCCGGTGCCACCATCATGCTCAGCCCCGAGATGCGCTCGACGGGTGAAGTAATGGGACATGCCTCAAACTTTGGTTTGGCCTTTGCCAAAGCCGAAATGGGCGCCAACCAACGTATCCCCATTGCCGGCGGAGCCTTGTTGACAGTCAACAACAACGACAAAAACGCTATTGTGCGTATCGGGCGTGATTTGATTCAACTAGGCTTCACGTTGTACGCCACCAAAGGCACGGCCGACATGTTGAGCGGGGCCGGCTTAGCGGTCAGCGTGGTCAACAAAATCACCGATGGCTCGCCGCACACCGCCGATTTGTTGGCTCAAGGCAAGGTGCAATTAGTGATTAGTACGCCGTTAGGGCAGCAGGCCTATAGCGATGGCCAAGCCTTGCGGAGCGCAGCGATTCGCTACGGCGTGATGTTGGTGACAACCTTGACGGGTGCAGCTGCCACGGTAGCGGGGATTCGTGAACTGCAACGCCGGACCTTGACGGTGCGCTCACTCCAAGACCACTATGGGATTGCCAAAGGACCAACGGCATGACAACGGCGCGGGTGCAGTTAATTACCCCAGATCACCTCGCGCAGGTACTGGCGTCGGCATCGCCGGCGTTGGTCCGGCGTGCCAGTGAATTATGTACCCGCGGCGCGGTCACCATCGAACAAGCCACCCCCACCAGTGCTGCGGTGCTGGTGGGGGATGTGCATCCACCGCGGCGCGTGAGTGTGATGATGATTGCCGGGCGCGTAACCACGTTGTGCGATTGTCTGCATCGTGATGACGGCCCGTGTCTGCATCGTGTTGCTGCCGCCCAGGTATTGCATGCCCATATGACCACCAACCCCCCGCAACCGTGGGAAGCACTATTGACCTTGTCGGACAAAGGGCGCCCGGTTGCGAGCAATAGCACCAACGCCCATATTGTGTTTGGCTTGCATCGGAACCATCCCTTGGGGGTAGGTGATGAAGGCTGGGCGCTGATTCCCGTCAATGTGACCCAACGGGCGGGGCGTAACGATTGGGACGGCGCTGAAGTGCGCCCGTTGCGCTCGCCACCCACCCCAGCCGGTCACCCCCACACCCCCCATCATGTGCTCCAGGCTGCCGCTATGCTCTGTGCTCAAACATTGGCCGCTACGCAACCAGCCCAACGGGCCTGGTTGTATGCGGGGGCGTTGGAATTGTTGGGCGACCAGCAGGTCTATCGCGCCGACGAGACGATTGATTTTCGCCATCCCATTACCGTGGCCGCCACTGC
>CAISXI010000425.1 GCA_903889425.1 uncultured Roseiflexaceae bacterium
CCATCGCCTGCTGGTAGCTCGGGCTCGATGGAGCTCGGTCGGGCACTCCCCACACTAGCAGGGGTGCCGGCGCCGTTGATACAAGTGATGGTGGCGGACGGGACGCACTTTTCGGTTTCACCGAAATACGACATGCCGGTGTTGCCGTCGAGTACTTGCAAGCCACAACCAACGGCATCGGGTACCGCAGTGGCACAGGCATAGAGTGAATCCGAGGTCAGATTGCCTGCACTATCTTTGAGTTTGCTGGGGATGCCGCCTACAATCGGTCCAAAGCCGAGGGTGGCCGGTTTGGCAGTGGGGTTGAGTAATTCGATGTGGTAACGATTAAGCAAGACGTCGTTGGGGGTAAACGGCATACCACTCACATAAATTTCGGGTGGGGTGGCGATGGTGATGTTGCCATAATCGCCATCGGGGAGCCATTCGCTGACGGCGTTAATCCGGGCGGCATTGCCGTTTTTGTCACGGGCGGCCTTGGGCATGATATCACCAGACAATTGCAAAATCATCGGTGGTAATGCGGCTTTGGCGTCAGCAATTTCACCTGGTGATGGGAAAAAAACGCCCCGAGATTTGAGATATTGCTTCACATATTTGTTGATGGTGGCGGGTGCTTTGGTATAACCAAAGGTCATGGCGTTCTGGTCAAAGTTCCAGTATTTGTGGTTGAGACTCGTCCCGCTACTGCTACCCACATCACCGCCCACTGGGCAGCCGTTGCTGTCGAATTCGGTCAATTGTAATAGGAGGGTTAGGTCGCTGGGGTAGGGGAGTGTCAAATTACTTTCGATGTCACTGGGGGGCACGATGATATTGTCCACAAAAATTGCACTGAATTTTTGCAGTGATTCATCGTAGCCCGTCATGTTGTTTTTGACCGCGTTCCCACCCAATCCAGCGAGGATGAGGTGCTCACTAAAGCCACCGTAGCGCAGATAGGCGTCCATGTTGGCAGTGAAATTACCACTGCCATAGCAGCCGTAGGTCACGTCATTGGTGCCGTTGAAGTTGAGCCCAGGGTCAAGGTCTGATTGGTCTACGATGCCGCGATCGATTTGCTCCCACGGCGATTCGACCGGTTTGGGCAGGCTGGCGTTGTAGTTACTCATTCCGACAGGTGTGGTAGGTGCCGTATGAAACGTCATGGCCAATGTGTTTGTGACAGGGATCATCGTAAAGCCGGGCCAGCGAATGGTGTTGGTGGTACTTACTGACGAGGTAATCTTGCCGAATTCACCCATTATCAGGATTTGGTCGGTAGGAGTGAGCAACAAATTCTCTTTGCTGAAGCCGCCTACGTAGGTCAGGCTTTTGTCGATGGGCAGGTAATTGGCTTTGACTTGTACTGCTTTGCCACTCACGACTTTGGCGTAGGTGGTATCGCTGTCTTTGGCGTAGTAGGTCAAATCCAGCGTACTACTAACAAATGTGCCGCTGCTGATGAGGCTATCGGATAGTGTGATTGTGGCGCCACCGAGGGCTTTGACTTCGAAGCCGGCTGGGTATGAGGTGACATAATTGATGGTATTGAGATAATCAAGTTGGCCCGTTAATCCTGCCGCATCGACGACCATGCTTTTGCCGTTGTATTTGTAGTCACGGCCACTGACCCCTAGTGACCCCACAAAGCCGCTATTGTTGTCAGGCACATTGGTGCTGATGGCGGGGGGCGTGTATTTGAGGCGACTACTTGCTTCGAGGTTATCAAATCCCACCCCTGATGCATCAGCAAGCAGGGTAAGGTTCCCTTCGAGGCGATAAAACCACGGAGCGTATTCGTCAATGATGACCAGATGTGGGTTGGCGCTGGTTGGATTTGCCACGTAGCTGGTATTACTTACCACGTTTTCACATAAACTGGTGCTGGAATAACACCCCAGCATATTTTGCGCATAAAACACCACCGTATTGCTACGATTTGGTGAGATAAGTGGATCAGTGGTGGCAATGGCGAGTTGTAGTTGATTGGCCAACGTCGTAGTCATTGCCACCGTATTGGTAAATATCCCGTTGGCATCACTCTGGAATGCCACATCGCGTAAATCGATGGTCAGTCCATTGATACTGGTGGCAGTGATTGTCGAAACTGGTGCGCCACTCGGGAATGCGGTGGTGAAGCTACTACTTCGTAAGGTGCTGTCACCATTGAGTGACCCCATGATAACTACGTTGGTCTTGATGACATTGCTGCCGGCGCTCAACGTACCGGCCAGATAGAGATTACTGTTGGTGGTGGCAGGATTGGGTAACAGACATGATCGGCTTTTGGATCTAAAGACGCCATCAATCGTAAACGTCCAATCACGCCCCAAGCTAATCACATTGGCTAGGGTAGTTATGCCCGATGTGGGGTCGGTGGTAAACAGCCCGGTGGGGAGCAAGGTGGTTTTGCTGGTAGTCGAGGGGATTTTTTCGGCAGTCATCCCCGCAATACAGCCACTGGGGAGCCGGGTGACCCACCCGCTGGTATTGACTTCGGTGCCGATTTCAACGTAATCGGTAGGAAGTATCCCCCAGGCCGGTAGGGCAACGGTATTGAAATAGCCGATGACTTCGTAACTGGTACTGCTATGCGCTACCGCCATGTATTCATAGGTGCGACTTGGGTCGAGAATCGACGTATCTTCGATGACCCAACTGCGGTTTCTGCTGACCCAATCACTAATCGTCGTGACCTGCTGCCACGGTACGTTGCTGTTTGAGGCATGAATGCTATTGGGCTGGATGCGCCGGAACACCGCCACCAGGGGTGGTTTCTCGTTTTTGACATAACTCTTGGCATCGAGGGAGATACAGACTTTGCGCGGAGAGGTGGATGCATCGTTACAGACTTCGCTGTTGCTCGCCGACCACGTCGCATTGATATTCCCCAAGGCCGCCATGTTGCGTGGCGCATCCAAAAAGACATCGGGCGCGGGGGTGATATTGAGGTCGAGGAAGTTGTTGACATTGCGCAACCAGCGACTATTGAGGGTCGACGATAGCTCGGTCGTCACCGTCAAGGCACTCGACACCGCCCCGACCCGCAATGATTCACCTGTCTCCATGGTGAAATTAAACGTGCTGGCGTTGCCAGCCACGGTACTGGTGACGATGGTGCTGGGTGCTATCGGACTGGGGCGGGCAAGGATGACTGACCGCGAATATATGTCGGTGGTACCCCCAAAATCAACGGTGACTTGATTGAGTCGGTTATCGTTGAGCGTTTGCTTGAGCGTAAAGCGCGGTGTTACCAAGCCTTCAGCGCTCCAGCCCCGTTTACAAATGATTTTGGCTGGGCTGACATTGCCGTTGGCGTCTTGGTATTCGATTTTGTAGTACACCGGCACATTGGCTTGCGAGGGGACGTATTTATCGACGAGGTCGATGCCGTACGGTTTGCCCTTGGGGATAGTATTGGGCCTAAATCGTTTGACCAGCACCCATTTGCCCGTGCCCAATTTGCGATAGAGTATCACTTGGGTGACGTCGCTGGGGACGGCGACGCGGCTAGGGAGTTTGTCGATACAGGGAGTCTTGGAGTTTTCGGTGCCGAGGGTTGGTTGGGCCGGTGCCACGCGGTCAAATATGCCTCCTTTGACAGGGCGACTGGCTGCCGACCAATTGCCGGCGTTATCGCGGACTTGGATGCGGTACCAATAAATACTCCCAACCGGCGGGGTATCAATATAGGTAGTGGTACTGTTGCGGGTGGGAGCTGGGATGGTGGCAATTGTGGTCCAATTGGCCAGTTTGAGCCCTGTCGATATCGCCCGCGTCACATAAAACGTCGGGGTAGCACCAGCGCCACTACGGTCGAGGTCAAAGTAGCGCCACGAGAGCTGGATGCGCCCCGGTAAGGCTGATGGTTGGGTGGGGTAGAGTGGCGTGGCGACGATTTTGTCGACCGGCGTAGGGGGGATTAAGTCGCGTTTGATGGCGCTGATGGTAGACGAACAGGTGCCTTCGTTGTTGGCGATATCGAGGGGACAAACTTTGTAGTTCCATGATTTGTATTGAGCAGGTGCGGTGATAATATCATCGACAAAAAAATAGGCATCGTCGCTATAGGCTGCCACGGTGCGGGTAACGGTGCTAGTATCAAATACCACGGGTGGCAGTGGGCTGATGGGTTGGTAATTCGAGATACTGACGGGGTCGGTATTGATCTTGGTCCACGGTATTACTGGAGGTGCAGCAGGGTCTTTGCGATAGACGTTGTAGCCGCTGACAATTCGGCCACCCGTGACGGCGCCTTTGGTCCAGGTCAAAAAGACTTTGCCGTCGTTACTCACTTCGTTTTGCATGATGCCCGGGTCATAGCGCTCGGGACTGGTGACTGCCCGAGTCGACGCAATCACCCCTACGGCACTTGGTCCATCGTAGACGCCTGCTTCACGCAGGCTCGTTGGTTGTGGAATATTGGGCGTCGCACCATCTGCGCTAATGGTGACACTGCCAATTAATGGACTGGCAGTGCCAGCCTTGTAGATATTGTATGTGTAGCTGCTACTCAAATTGGATGTGTTGACATGGGTATAACTCAACCCCATTTTTTGGGCGAGGATTGGGATGCGTTGCACGGCGGTCCGCGCTTTGATGAGCGTACGGGTTTCGGTAACCGTTCGTGAGGCGGCTGCTACTGCTAATAAGCCGTTGACTGAGGCAAGTGTGGTAATCAACTCATTAACGCTGATGGTATCGGTATAGAACCCGGTTGGACTAAAGGTTTGTCGCAACCCGTCCAGCGTATCACTCGATAATCCACTTTGAAAAGCGGTGATGTCGAGGGCACTGGTACTGGTAATTGCTCGCGTGGTGGCGATTTTTGTGAAACTTGTTGGCGAACTACCAATGCCTTGGAAAATATCATATGCACCGATTTTGGCACTGGTGTTGGCCCAATTGAGCACCACCGTGCGACTCGAGGCGGTTTTGCTTTGCCCATACAACACGTCAATTGTTGGTGTTGGTGCCTTTGGACACGCTGCGGGAGGATTACAGGCTTTGTTACTGACCGCTGCAGGCATTATTTGGCGCACAATCCGTGGCGGTCGTGCCGGTTGGGCTGCCGTTGTGGTAGTAGGGAATAGCGCACACAAAATCCCTAATATCACGACAATATTGAGTACCCATAGTGAATGATGATGCGGACGGCGGTGCGGGTGATGCATAAAATACGTCTCCTTCATTTACACCATTTTTTATCCAAAAACGGCATAAATCAATCACATTTTGTGATGTTAGTACTCGTTAGTTTGTC
>CAISXI010000426.1 GCA_903889425.1 uncultured Roseiflexaceae bacterium
CTCGGCTTAGTCTCGTTTCTGGTTGGAATCAACCTGGCAGCGTACCGCTTGGACCGCAACAATGCCTGGCTCGATCCCTTTGCCTATTATAGTGGTGCTGGATTTCAGCCCTTGCATGCCTTGTATGCCTTGGCTTCGGGGGGGATTTTTGGAGTGGGGTTGGGACAATCACGCCAAAAATACCTGTGGTTGCCCCAATCCTATACAGATACGATTTTGGCGATTATCGGCGAAGAAATGGGCCTGATTGGTACGTTGTTTGTGGTTGGCTGTTTTGTTTTTGTGGCGTATCGAGGCTTCAAAATCGCAAGTAGTGCTCCCAATACCTTTGGGGCGTTGTTGGCGACAGGGATTACCTTGTGGTTGGTGGTGCAAGCCATCATTAATCTGGCAGTTGTGACCTCATTAGCGCCATTTACGGGGATTACCTTGCCGTTTTTGAGTTACGGCGGTACCTCACTGATGATTAGTATGGTTTCGGCCGGGATTTTGTTGAATATTTCGAAATATACCCTTGCGGACGACGCGCGTCCGGGGGTTTTGAGGTTGGCATATGAAAAATTCCGCATACTCATCGCCGCTCTTGCTCCTTTCTGGCGGCGGGACGGGGGGCCACGTTTATCCCTCTTTGGCAGTCGCCGCGGCCCTCGCAAGCCACCCAAATAACCCACGACTGGCCTATGTGGGCAGTCCCGACGGCATGGAAGGTGATTTGGTGCGCCGTGAAAGTACGCTGCCGTTTTGGCCCATCGAGGCCGCTGCGGTACGTGGTCGTGGTGTGATTGCTTTACTCAAAAACAGTTGGCGCTTGCTGCGCGGGGTAGTGCAAGCCATCCAACTCATCCGCCGCGAGCGCCCCGGGGCGATATTTGGCACCGGTGGCTATGTGTGTGTGCCGTTGTTTGTGGCGGCGTGGTTGATGCGAGTACCCAGTGCAATTTATTTACCCGACGTGGTGCCTGGGTTGGCGGTGCGTTTGCTGTCACGGTTGGCGACTGTCACCCTCGGCAGTATTCCTGATGCCGCGCCCCATTTGGGCATGCCGGCAACTATTGCTGCCGATTGGCGGCGTGGGATGCGTAAATTAGTCGTGACGGGCTACCCCGTGCGGGCTGATATCATGCAGGCCGATCGCACTACCACCCGTGCCATGTTGGGGATTATGGATGCAACACCGTTGATCCTCGTGTATGGCGGTAGTCGGGGCGCCCGGAGCATCAATCAGGCCGTGGCTGCCCTGTTGACGCGGGTGTTGCCGTTGGCGCACGTGTTGCACGTCTGTGGGCGTGAGGGTGATGAATCGATGCTCCAATCCCACATGGCCGGACTCCCTGCCGAGCTCCAGCACCGCTATCATTTGTACCCCTACCTGGCCACCGATGGCGCCGTGACGATGACGGCAGCCTTGGCGGCGGCGGATGTGACGATTTGTCGGAGTGGGGCCTCGGTGTTGGGTGAATTGCCGGCCGCTGGATTGCCAGCGATTTTGGTGCCCTACCCCTATGTCCACCAAGACGAAAACGCCGATTATCTGGTACGCCATGGTGCCGCCATCAAAGTCGCCGATGGCGCCCAACTGGAATTACTCTGGCCGGCGCTCGCTGGTTTGTTGCAAGACGCCACCGCGCGCCAGCAGATGCGCCAGGCCATGCAGGGAGTGGCGCGTCCCGAGGCGGCCCTGACCATGGCCACCCTGTTATGTGACATTGCAAGGAGCGCCTAATGCACTACCATATTGTCGGTATTGGTGGCGCCGGCATGAGTGCCATCGCCCATATTTTGCTCGACCGTGGTGATCGCGTCAGCGGCAGCGATGCCAATCAAAGTAGCGCGTGGGCGCCATTGCAGGCCCGGGGCGTGACGATATACCTTGGCCATACGGCGCCGCAGATTGCTGGTGCCGATGTGGTGCTGGCCACCTCGGCGGTGCATTCCCCCCACCCCGAGCTCGATGCCGCCGTGGCTGCTGGTATCCCGGTGATGCGCCGCCACGACCTGTGGGCGCGTTGGTCGCAAGAGCGGCGGGTCATCGCCGTGGCCGGTACCCACGGCAAGACCACCACCAGTGCCATGATTGCCCATGCCTTGCAGGTGGCGGGGATGAACCCTGGCTATCTGATTGGCGCCGAAGTGCCTGATTTACCCCAAGTAGCCTGTTGGGGTGACCCGGCTGCGCCACTGGTGATTGAAGCCGACGAATACGATCGCACCTTCCTGTCACTCCAACCCGATATTGCCGTGATTACCACCCTCGAATGGGATCATGTCGACATATATGCCTCGCCGGCTGATTATGCGGCGGCCTTTGCCACCTTTAGTACCCAAATCGCCAACCCTGAACGGGTATTGGTGTGTGGTGATGATGCCGGTGCCCGCGCCGCCATTACCCGCACCGGCGTGCGTTGGTACGGCATCGACACCGATTTGGCGCGCGACCCCGTGGCCTGTAGCCGGATCCCGCTCGATTGGGCGGCGAGTGCCCTGCACCACGATGCCACCAGCCAATCCTTTCAAGTCTGGCACTATGACCGGCGTTCGTTTGCGATGCGTCTGCATCGGCCGGTAGCCATTCCACTAGCAGGTTTGCATAATGTCAAAAACGCCGTGGCCGCCTATGCGGCAGCAGTATTGGCCGGCGCCGCGCCGGCGCTCGTCGCTCAGGCGTTGGCAACCTTCCAGGGCGCGCGGCGGCGCTTCGAATACAAAGGCTCCGTAGCAGGTGTGACGGTGATTGACGATTACGGCCATCATCCTACCGAAGTGGCAGCGGTACTGGCAGCGGCGCGGGCGCGCTATACGGGTCAACGCATCATTGCCTATGTACAACCCCATACCTATAGTCGGACAGAAAGTTTGGTGGCCGAATGGGCCACGGCCTTTGCAGACGCCGATGTGGTCTGTATCGGTGA
>CAISXI010000427.1 GCA_903889425.1 uncultured Roseiflexaceae bacterium
CGCATTCCAAAAGCCAAAACCGTACGTTCCCCGAGCAGCTACGGGCACTCTGGCCCATAGCGACAGCCGCACCGGTGCCTGCCACGGGTAATCCCGCCGCAGTAGGTGATGGTAGTCGTCGAGCTGGGCATTGCTATAGCCGGTGCCGTCACTATCGATGCCCAAGCGGTAATGCCCGGGGGCAACCATTTCGATGCGAGCCTGACCTTGGCAGACGTGGTGCATCATTGTTTGGCGTCGTCGACCAACCCAAACAACAGCGTCAAGGCTGCCATTGGTGTTAGCTCGTTGGGGTTGAGTTGACGTAATTGGGTCAATACGGCGTGGGGTGGTGGGGGTGGGGGCGCCACGTCAAACAACGACGGTTGTTGGGCGATAGTGCGCGTGGGTCGTTTGTCTTGCTCAAAGCTACGCAACAACTCTTCGGCGCGACTGATGACCCCGCGCGGGATGCCGGCGATTTGGGCCACGTGGATGCCGTAGGAGCGGTCTGCGCCCCCTTCGCGTAATTCATGCAAAAACACCACCTCGCCCTTGTGCTCGATGGCCGCCATGTGCAAATTGACCAAGCGCGCTAGGCTGTCGCTGAGGCGGGTCAATTCGTGGTAGTGGGTGGCAAACAAGGTACGGCAACGCAGGCGTGGCTCGTTGTGAATATATTCCACCAAGGCTTGGGCGATGGCCATGCCGTCGTAGGTGCTCGTTCCGCGCCCTACTTCGTCGAGGATGAGTAGGCTTTGGTTGGTGCATTGCGCCAAAATCGCTGCCGTTTCGGTCATTTCCACCATAAAGGTACTTTGACCAGTGGCGATGTCGTCTTGGGCGCCGATACGGGTAAAAATCCGATCGACCAGGCCGATTTCGGCGCTATCCGCCGGTACAAACGCCCCAATTTGGGCCATCAGCACAATCAAGGCCACTTGGCGCATCACAGTGCTTTTGCCGGTCATGTTGGCGCCGGTAATGATGGCAATCTGGCGACTTTGGCTGTCGAGGGTCAACGAATTGGCGATAAACTGGCCGCTACGGTGTTGTTCGACCTCCGGGTGGCGTCCGTTTTTGATGACAATTCGGGTATCGCCAAACAATTGCGGGCGCACATAGCGGTTGCGGACGGCCACTTCGGCTAAGGTTGTGACCACATCGAGCTGCGCCAAGGCTCGGGCAACTTCCACCAAACGGACGCCATACGTGGCGATTTGGCTGACAATATCAAAAAATGATTGGCGTTCGAGTTCGTTCAGGCGCTCTTGGGCATTGATGACGATATCTTCGTAGGTTTTGAGCTCATCGGTATAATAGCGCTCGCCCGTCGACAAGGTTTGTTTGCGGATGTAGTGGCTGGGTACGAGCGCCGCATGTGTTTTGGTGATTTCGATGTAATACCCAAAGACTTTGTTGTAGTCGACTCGTAGTGATTTGATGCCGGTGCGCTGTTGTTCGAGTCCCTCGAGGGCGCTAATCCAGCGTTGGGCGTCTTGGCTGGCCGCGATGATTTTGTCCATTTCGGCCACAAAGCCGGGCCGGATGACGCGGCGGGGGGTGTCGTCTTCGCGCAGATAATTCGATGCGCCCAGCAAGGCGGGGGGCTCGGCGTCGATGGCTTGCTCGATAAACTGCAACACGTCGTGGCAGGTGTCGATTTGGGGCAGGGTGGCGGTGGGTGCGTCGTCAGGAAAAAGTTCGTCGCGGGATGTCGCCGTTGGTTGGTGCAAAGTTTTGGCGATGGTGGGCAGTTGCCGCAAGGCATCACGTAGGCGTACCACGTCACGGGGGGTGGTCACCGACACCCCTTGCATCATGCGATTGACGATGCGTTCCATGTCGCCGATGCCTTTGAGGGCTTCGCGGATGGCGTTGCGGGTTAGTGTGTCGCCGGCAAAGCGACCTACGGCGTCATGGCGCAGGCTGATGGCGTCGCGGTCGAGCAGCGGTTGGGCAATCCAGCGCCGCAACAAGCGTGCCCCCATGGCGGTGCGGGTCTGGTCGAGCACTGCTACCAGTGAGCCTTTGGTGCCACTCACCCCTTCGAGGATCTCGAGATTGCGGCGGGTTTGCGGGTCGAGAAACATCACGCTGCCCGGGGTGTAGGGGTGCAATGCGGTGAGTTGGGCCGGGCTAGTTTGTTGGGTGGTCTGGGCATATTGGATGAGCGCGCCGGCAGCCCGTACCGCCAAGGGGCGGTCGCTGAGCCCAAGCCCGGCGCTGGTGCTGATTTTGAAGTGCTGGAGCAAGGCATCGCTGGCGGTACGCGCTTCCCACCGCCAGCTGGGCAGGTTGGTGATATGGCCGTTGGCCCAGCGGGCGGCGCTTTCGCGTTCGACGCGGCGGGCGACACGCTCGCTCGGCAACAGCATTTCGCGCTCTTCTTTGGTCATAAACTCGAGGTCGCTACTCAAGCCCCGGTTGGCGGCGTCGATGCCGGCGATGCGCTGACTGGGGTTGTCGCTGACCAGCACTTCGGCGGCTTGGAGGCGCGCCAATTCGCCGAGGGCGTGTTGCTGGGCTTGGGGGCCGTGTAATTCGCAACAGGCGAATTCGCCCGTGCTCAAATCGGCGTAGGCCAAGCCCACTTGGTGTTGTTCGACCAGCAAGGCCACGATGTAGTTGTTGGTGGTGGCATTGAGGCTGCCATCAACCACGGTGCCGGGGGTGACAATCCGCACGATTTGGCGTTCGACCATCCCTTTGGCATTACTGGTTTGGGCGATACCGCCGGCAAATACTGAGCGTGGCCGGGTGTCGCTTTTACTCGAGGCGGTTTCGCTGATTTGCTCAGCGATGGCGACGCGGTAGCCGGCGGCAACCAGTTTGGCGACATATGATTCGACGGCGTGGTAGGGCATGCCGGCCATCGGGCAGCGTTGTTTGGTGCTTGCTTTGTCGGTGGCAAAATCTTTGTAGGTTAGGGTGACGTCCATTAATTCGGCGACCAGTTTGGCGTCGTCGTCAAAGGCCTCATAAAAGTCGCCGAGGCGATAAAACAAGACGGCGTCGGGTTGACTGGCTTTGAGTTCGCGGAATTGCACGTACCATTTGTGCAGGTTGTAGCCGGGGAATTCGGTACTGAGGAGTTTGTCTATCTGCATGGCAATGTCATTTCTGGTGGTGGTTTTTAGTATATGGGTACATTATAAAGGAGGAAGCCTGAAGTATGAAGCGTGAAGTATAAAGGAGGACGCCTGAAGTATGAAGCGTGAAGTATAAAGGAGGACGCCTGAAGTATGAAGCGTGAAGTATAAAGGAGGACGCCTGAAGTATGAA
>CAISXI010000428.1 GCA_903889425.1 uncultured Roseiflexaceae bacterium
GAACATCATTTCATTGCCATCAGCCTACCCACTACTCGCCAATACCCAAGCTGGGGCATGGGATTTGGCAATCCCCGATAGTAACGGCGATCTTGTCACCAGCCCCGTGGCCATGTATGACGTAACCACCACGATTCCCAATACCTACACGTTGGTCAGCACCGGGACTGCCACCGCCACCACCCAAACCGACGCCACTCAGACCATCCGAGTGGTCAGCGGGTTACAGCGCGACTTTATGCTGTCAGCAACCAGCAATCCCCACGTCAGTGCGGTGGTTGATGGCACCACCATTCGCATGTATTACCCCAACAATGATATCGATAGCGCCAATTTGGCACTCGGGTACGCGAGTGCGGCATTACATGTATTCAATACGGCCATCGGCCAATATCCCTACAACGAACTCGACATGGTGACCAGTAATTCGGGGTCATTTGAAGGAATCGAATATCCGGGAATTTTGCTCTATTCACAAGACTATTTCAATACCCAGCCTGATTTCGAAGACCTCGTGGTCCACGAAGTGGGGCATCAGTGGTTCTACAATGTCATTGGTAACGATGTGCAACAACGTGCCTGGGTCGACGAAAGTCTGACCACCTACACCCAAGTACTCTATGCCGATGCAGTGCATGGCGTTGATGCCGGGCGCAAACAAATCCAAATGTTTTCATCCGATTACGACCAAATCCGTGATACGAGTGATGATCTCAAACTCGATTCACCACTCGATGCCTTCGACGAAGATACCTATGGGTTGATTGCATACTACAAAGGTGCCTTGTACATCGACGCCGTACGGGGGCAAATCGGCGAGCAGGCCTTTGCAGAGGCCCTCAAAACCTACTATGCCGACAACCGCTATGCCATCGTCGACGGCACGGCGTTTGTGGCGGCAGCTCAATCCGCCTGCGACTGCGATATCCAGCCGCTCTATAACCAATGGGTGTTAGGGCAATAACCCATTTATCTCGCACAGGGCACATGCCTTCGTCTAGCGTCATTCCATGCCGGTGTATGCCACCGGCGTGGAATCTCCTTGGGCGTGCCAGCGGATGATTTTTGTCTCACGCGGAGGCCGCGGAGGCGTTTTTTATTGGTTGGGGCAGTCGATTCATGTCTGCCACACTTCCTACTTTACTTCCTACTTCATGCTTCAAACTTTCTACTTCATATCACCATGCGTTGCATGGTGGAGACTTTATACTTCACTTCATACTTCCAGCTTCATGCTTCCTACTTCGTATATGGAACAAAATCACCCCCTGATTCCGTCTTTTTACATATCTAATTATTATGTAAAAAAGGCGGAATCAATGCAACGCATCCTATTTTCACAAATGGTTCGTGTGTTCACATTATTGATGTGCGCATTTTTATTGATTCCTGCGTTCGTGCATGCCCAAGCACCAAACGTGAGCAAGGTAGTAGACCCTGCGGCTGATCAGCAATTAGCCATGCACGCCAGTGCCCGGGCAGATATTGCCAAAAACCCCGATGTGCCACGCTACCGCATTATCGGGACGATCGACCCCAGCAAACGCACCTGGCAAGCCAGTCAAACCCTCACCTTTCGGAACAAAAGTGGCGCGACCCTCACCAAACTCTACTTTCGACTCTTGCCCAATCTACCCGATGTCGGTGGCAATCTGACGGTTGGTAGTGCCACGGTGAACGGCAAAACCGTTGTGGTCAGATCCGAAGCCAATCGTTATTTGGCGCGACTTGACCTCACCACCCCCATCACCAACGGCACCCAGGTCAGCGTGGTGCTCAATTTTGTCACCACCGCCCCTGGGAGCAACGGCGCATCACTCTATGGCACCATCTACCAAGATGGTCAGACCATGTCGTTGGCATCGGCGTATCCATTGCTTGCCAACAATACGAACGGCGTATGGGATGTAGCTGTGCCCAACACCAAGGGTGATTTGGTCACCAGCACCGCCGCCTATTACGATGTCAGTATCACTACCCCGACCACCCATAAAATTGTCAGCACCGGTACCGCAGTATCTACCAGCACAACCGGTACCAATCAGACGGTGCGCATTGTAAGCGGCCTGCAACGTGACTTTGCCCTCACCGCCACCAAGCTTGCCAGCATCAATGCCACCATCGACGGTACCAAAATCAGCGTCTATTATCCCGCCGGCAAACTCACCGCCGGACAAGCAGCCCTCAAATACGCCAGCCAATCGTTGCGTTTTTATAACATCACGTATGGTCAATACCCCTACAACGAGCTCGACATCGTCAACCTCAATGCCGGATCCTTCGAAGGCGTTGAATTCCCCGGGTTCATTTTGATTGAACAACCATTCTTTACCACCTCAGCAGATTTCGAAAGTCTCATCATCCACGAAGTGGCCCATCAGTGGTTTTATGGGGTGATTGGCAATGATGTCCAAAACCACGCCTGGGTCGATGAAGGCCTCGCCACCTACAGCCAAGTACTCTACCAAGCAGCCTTGCGTGGTGCCGCAGCCGGCACAAAAGAAAAAAACATCTTTGTGGCCGATTATAACGACCTCAAAGCCCAGAAAGGTGATGGTGCCATCGATCGCCCCATCAGCACCATGAGCGACTACAGTTATGGCGTCTTGACCTACTCCAAAGCCGCCCTCTACTTTGATGCCATCCGTACCAAAATCGGCGCCGTCAAGTTTACCGCGGCGCTCCGCAACTACTACACCACCAACCGCTACGGGCTGGTTGATGGCATGGCGTTTGTGCGCGCCGCCCAAACCAGTTGTGGCTGTGACTTGCTCCCGCTCTACAACCAATGGGTGCTCGCCAAATAATCACTACGGTCACCCAATCCACCCCTATCCAGCGTATGGATAGGGGTGGATTCTACTATAATGACGCTATCTCTTTTACAAGCCCAAGGAATGCATATGACTAATACCACTCGTCCCTTTTTGTTGGCTGGGGTCGCAACCACCAGCACCGAAAGTTACACCGTCACCTGTCCCTACGATGCCCAACCCGTGGCGACCCTGTGGCGCGCCGGTGAAGCACACCTCGATCAGGCCATCGTTGCCGCCCATCAGGCCGTTGCACTCACCAAACAACTCGCCGCCCACCAACGAGCCACGATTCTGCGGGCAGTAGCGACGCAATTACAGGCCCGCAGTGATGAATTGGCCCAAGCGATTGCACTCGAAGCCGGTAAACCAATCCGCCAAGCCCGTGGCGAGGTGCAACGTGCCATCACCACCTTCCAGACCGCTGCCGACGAATGTAGCCAGAGCCACGACGAAGTCTTGCGCCTCGACCGCGCACCGGGGGGCGAAGGGCGCCACGCAGTCGTACGGCGCTTCCCTATCGGAGTGATTGGGGCGATTTCGCCCTTCAACTTCCCGCTCAATTTGGTGGCCCACAAAGTAGCCCCCGCCATGGCCGCCGGCTGCCCCATCGTGCTCAAACCGGCCTCGCAAACCCCTACTGCAGCCCTGATTTTGGGCGAAATCATCGTGGCTGCCGGCTGGCCTAGCGCCGCCATCAGTGTGCTGCCAATGAATAGTCGTGACGCCAGTGCCTTGATCCGCGACGAGCGGATTGCCATGTTGACCTTTACCGGGTCGCCGGCGGTGGGTTGGGGGTTGCGTAGTCAAGCCGGCCGCAAAAAAGTCACCCTCGAGCTGGGTGGCAATGCCGGCGTCATCGTCCACGACGATGCCGATATCGCCGATGCCGCCACGCGCTGTGTAGCGGGGGGCTTCAACTACGCCGGCCAAAGTTGTATCAGCGTGCAACGAATTTTTGTGCAACGTACCGTCTATGCCCAATTTGTGGCAGCCTTGGTGGCTGGCGTCAATGCCTTGGTGGTGGGACATCCCCTCGACGAAAAAGCCGACCTCAGTGCCCTCATCAACCCCAGCGAAGCCCAGCGCATCAGTGAATGGTTTGACCAAGCGCGTATCGCCGGTGCCACATTCCTCACGGGAGGCACCGTCAGCAACGGGATTGTTACCCCGACAGTCATCACCGATGCCGCCGCCACCCTCAACGTCAATTGCCGCGAAGTCTTTGCGCCGGTCGTGACGGTGCAACCCTACGACACCTTTGACGACGCCATTGCCGCCGTAAACAATAGTGACTTTGGCTTGCAAGCAGCCGTATTTACCCGCGATATTGGGCGTATCTACGCCGCCTATGACCAACTCGATGTCGGTGGGGTCATCATCAACGACATGCCTACCTGGCGCCTCGACCCCATGCCATATGGCGGTGTCAAAAACTCCGGCACTGGGCGTGAAGGGGTACGCTACGCCATCGAAGAAATGACCGAACCTAAGCTGATGGTCATCAACTTGAGTTAGTCGTTGGCGGTGCAACCATTGCCCAAGTTGAGGCGTCATATGCGCCAATACAACCACCGATTGGGAGGCTGCAAATGAACGTACATACTCGATTTTTTCGCCGGCGCGATGACTATATGATTGCTGGCGTTGCCAGTGGCATCGCCCGCGCCTTAGGTGTCGATGCGTGGATTATTCGCTTGATTTTTTTGATGTTGGTGATTGGCTTCGGTACCGGGTTACTCGTGTACTTCGTATTGTGGATGATTATGCCCCTCGAACCGTTCGGCATAGTCATCCATCCCTACCAATTCGCCGATAACGACGTCAGCAAACGACGAGGATGGGTTAGCGGCGTCTTGATGTTGATGGGCGTCTATTTATTGGTCAGTTTGTTGTTTGGGCCACAAATTTGGCGTTTTGCATTGCCCGTATTACTCATCGTCGGGGGTATTTTTCTCTTTAGTCAAAAAAAATAAGGGCGGCTATTGGTGAATGGCACAAAACAATGCGCGCTGCCGTTTGGCAGCGCGCATTGTTGCGTCTATTTAGGCCCGCAGGGCTATCCGTAACACTTCGTCCATCGACGAGACGGGGATGAGCTCGAGTTCATCACGAATCCGTTGAGGCAATTCAGCGATGTCCTTGGTATTGGCGAACGGCAAAATAAAGGTTTTGATGCCAGCCCGATGGGCCGCCAACGTTTTTTCCTTTAAGCCACCAATCGGCAACACCTTGCCCCGTAAGGTTACTTCACCCGTCATCGCCACATCACGGCGCACTTTGCGTCCTGTCATCGCCGAAATCAAGGCCGTGGTCATGGTAATCCCCGCCGAGGGACCATCCTTGGGCACCGCACCTTCGGGTACGTGGATGTGGATGATGTGCTCATCAAAAAACGTCCCTGGCACGCCCAGCTCATCGGCATGCGCCCGGGCATAACTCATGGCCGCATGCGCTGATTCTTTCATCACATCGCCCAGTTGCCCCGTGAGTTGGAATGCGCCCTTGCCTTTGAACGACAAGACTTCAATCGACAATGTTTCGCCACCAACAGACGTCCAAGCAGCTCCCGTGGCCACACCCACTTCGTCTTGGAGCTCGGCCAAATCATAGCTATAGCGGGGTACCCCGAGGTAGTCTTTGACTTGTTCGGCATCCACTTGGGTCAGCGGCGGGGTCTCAACTTCGAGGTCGGCCACACGGCGAGCCACTTTGCGACAAATCGTGGCGATTTCGCGCTCGAGCGAACGCACTCCCGATTCGCGGGTATAGGCCTGAATCACCGTCAACAAGGCCGCATCACTAATAGTCAGGCTGGCTTCGGTCAAGCCATGCGCTTCACGCTGTTTGGGCATCAAGAAACGCGTGGCAATCCCTAGTTTTTCTTCTTCGGTATAGCCACTCATCTCGATGATTTCCATCCGGTCACGCAACGGCGCCGGGATGGTATCGAGCTGGTTGGCCGTCGCCACAAACACCACCTGCGACAAATCGAAGGGAATTTCGAGGTAGTGATCGGAGAAAGCGTTGTTTTGTTCGGGGTCGAGCACCTCGAGCAATGCCGATGTCGGGTCGCCACGGAAGTCTTGGCCCACTTTGTCGATTTCGTCGAGCACAAACACGGCCGCCCGTGATTTGGCCGACTTCATCCCTTGGATAACCCGCCCCGGCATAGCACCAATGTAGGTACGGCGATGCCCGCGAATTTCGGCTTCGTCACGCACACCACCAAGGCTCACCCGCACAAATTTGCGGTCGAGGGCCCGAGCCACCGAGCGCCCCAACGACGTTTTGCCCACTCCCGGCGGACCAACCAGACACAAAATCGGTGACCGCATCTTGGTACCCACCAATTTGCGCACCGCGATGTATTCGAGGATACGTTCTTTGACTTTCTCGAGACCATAGTGGTCTTCATCGAGGATGCGCTGGGCGTCGTGCATGTGGATGGCGGCTAGTTCTTCCATGTTCCACGGCAATGCCATCAACCAATCGATGTAGGTGCGGATTACCCCAGCTTCGGGACTGCCTTGGCCTTGTTGGGCCAGACGGCGATATTCGTGCATGGCCTGGTCCCGCACGTATTCGGGTGCCACCATGGCTTGGATTTTTTTCTTGAGTTCGTCAACCGGGTCATCAAGCTCGTCGTCTTCGCCCAATTCACGGCGAATCACACGGATTTGCTCACGCAAAAAGTATTCCTTTTGCCCTTGGTCGAGGATTTCCTTGGTGTCAAGCTGGATTTTTTGGCGAATCTTCATCAATTCGAGATGCCGCGCCAACATGCGGTGGACGATGTGCAACCGCGCCACTGGGTCGAGTTCGGTCAAGACGGCCAGGCGTTCTTTGAAATCAAACGCCGGCGCATAGGTGACGATATCGGCCAAATGACCAGGGGCATCGATGCGGCGCACAAAGGCCACCGCTTCTTGGGGTACTTCACCGAGGTGATCGACAAAGTCATCAACCTGTTGTTTGACCATTTCCATCAAGGCTTCGACATCCATGTTGAGTACGACTTCGTCGCTAATCACATGGGCGCGTACCTGATAGTGGGGTTCTTTTTGCAACAACTCATCGATGTGCGCACGTTGTTGCCCTTCGAGGATAATCCGGGCGGTGCCATCAGGCAGCTTCATGAATTCTTCGAGGCGGGCGGTAACCCCTACCGTGGGCAACGGTGGGGGAGTGCCGCTTTTGTATTGTTCGATGACCTCTTCAGGCACAAAAATCAACAACACCGGTTGCTTGGCATCCCAAGCGAATTCCAAGGCCCGAAACGACTTACCTTGACCAATCTGCAAGGGCACCGTCATTTGCGGCATGATGACCATTTCGCCGAGGACGACGAGGGGGTAATCAATGGCGCCGGCTTCATTCCCCATTGCTTCATTAGTCATTGTATTTTCCTATCAACCATCATAATCTTGTATCCATTGACGTTTGAAACGTCATTCTGTTCCATGGCAATTAGCGATATTGCACAATTCGCAAAAAGCTGTCGGCAACTAAGGCGGCACCACCAACCAAGGCGCCATCGATATCAGGTTGGGCCATCAATTCATCGACGTTGTCGGGTTTGACACTCCCGCCGTATTGAATCCGCACCACATCAGCAGCGGCGCCACCAATCCGACGCAATTCACCACGAATCGCGGCATGCATGGTCTGAGCATCATTCGTGGTGGCCGTCAAGCCCGTCCCAATCGCCCAGACCGGCTCATAGGCCACAACCACGTCGGCGAGGCGATTACTCAAGCCAGCCAAAGCACCGGCGATTTGACCGAGGACGACGGCTTGGGCGTTGCCGGCTTCACGCTCGGCGCGGGTTTCACCTACACAGACAATCGGCGTCATACCTGCTGCCAGCACAGCGGCAGTTTTGCGGGCAATCATGGCATCTGTTTCACCAAATAATTGGCGACGTTCGCTGTGCCCAACAATCACATAGGTACAACCGATATCGCTGAGCATCGCCGGCGATATTTCGCCGGTAAATGCCCCTTGGGCTTCGGGATAGACGTTTTGGGCACCAACGGCCACACCGCCACGGGGACGGGCAATCACCGCACCAAGTGCGGTAAAGGTCGGGCAGATGACCACGGCGCGGTCGGCGGGAATATCAGTCAAACCAGCCACGATGGCATCGGTCAAGGCTGTCGCTTCGGCGATTGTTTTGTGCATCTTCCAGTTCCCGGCAATCAATTTACTTCGCATGAGCGTATTCCTTTTATGTCAACAAAATTAGCGGATAATCAGCTCAACCATCCAACTCCATACGGTAATCAAGGTGTCGGGGCGGGCTAACCCAAACGCCATCGCCCCAGCCACGGCCAGCATCGCCACATAGACATTGGTCGACCAGGCCAGCACTTTGGCGCCATCAAACGGTCCATTGGGGATGAGATTGAACAAGCCAATCCAGGCATTAAAGCCCACCCCCACCATACAAATCACATACAACAAATCAAAATCCCACCGAAGTATATAGGCAACTGGGTAAATCAACAAAAACACCAACGCCAATACTAGGTTCGACAATGGCCCAGCCAAGGCAATCAACCCGAGCCGGCGTTTGTCGTTGACACCGGTGTGCCATACAGCTCCAGGTGCAGCAATAAAAATCCCCGCAAACGAAATCAATAACGACAACATCAACCAACGATTGTCGGCGGCGAAATGGGCGGAGGCCCCAAAGTGGCGCGCTACTTGGCGATGGGCCACTTCGTGCACCACAAA
>CAISXI010000429.1 GCA_903889425.1 uncultured Roseiflexaceae bacterium
AATTCCAACCAATGCCACTCGAAGACCAAGTGATGGTGCTTTTTGCCGCCACCAACGGGTATTGTGATGGCGTGCCGGTGACGGCGATTGGTCAATGGAAGGTTGAGTTCTTTCAGTTTATGCACACCGTGCATCCAGACGTCTGCAAAGGCATTTACGATACCCGGCTTGACCGCAAATTCCCGTCTGCAGAAATCAAATCAGCGCTCGAAAAAGCGATTGTTGAGTTCAACCAGACCAGCAACTTTGCCGGATAGGTCGCTGTTGGGGACGCATGGCAACACGCGTTCCCATCTTGAAACGGAAGAGGGAAACGGTGCCAAGTACACGTGAAATTCGCCGACGTATTCGCTCTGTGCGCAACTTAGCGCAAATAACGCGCGCCATGGAGATGGTCTCGGCGTCGAAAATGCGGCGTGCCCAACGCAACGTGCTCGCTACCCGGCCGTATGCCGACCGACTCCGCGATGTCATGAGTAGCCTGATGGCCGGCACAAGCGGTAGCCACAAAGGCACTCTGCTTGAGGTCCGTGCTGAAGTCAAAAACGTCGCGTTGATTCTCATCACACCCGATCGTGGTTTGGCTGGTAGCTTGGTTGCCAACATTTTGCGCCGCACGGCTCGTTTCGTCATTGATGAAAAAGCCAAAGGGCGCAACGTGAAAGTCCTGGCTATCGGGAAAAAAGGGCGCGACTTCTTGAATCGTAGTGGTCAAGACTTATTGGCCGAGGTAACCAAGCTAGGTGACTATCCGAAGCTCGCCGATATCCTCGGTGTGTCAACAAATGTCATCAAGGGCTTTTTGGATGGCGATTTTGACGAGGCGTATATCGTCTATAGTCAGTTCGTCAATACGCTGGTACAACGCCCGGCAGTGCGACGGATTTTGCCGGTGGAAGCCGACGAATCTGCACCCGCGTCTGCAAGTAGCAACTTCAACTACGAACCCGATGAGGATGTCGTATTGAAGGACCTACTGCCCCGCTTTGCCGAGGTGCAAATCTATCAAGCGTTGCTTGAAGCTATTGCTAGCGAGCATAGCGCCCGCATGGTGGCAATGCGTAATGCCACAGACAACGCAAAAGATCTACGCCGCGAATTGTCCTTGACGTACAACAAAACCCGTCAAGCCAATATCACCAAGGAAGTCTCTGAGATTGCCTCGGGAGCGGCTGCCCTCGCAGATAGTTGATGTCTGCGTGTGGTCTGACCACACGATACGTGCTGGAGGAACTGTATGGCTCATGCAATTGGGGCAATTACCGAGATTATTGGCGTCGTAATCGTCGCCAAATTCAAGGATCACGAAACCCCCGCGATTTATAACGCAATCACGGTGCAAATGCCTGATGGCAGTACGCTGGTCGCCGAAGTGCAACAACACCTCGGTAACGGCAATGTCAAGGCAGTGGCCATGGGTACCACCGACGGCTTGCGCCGCGGCGTTCCCTGCACCGACACTGGTACCGCAATTTCGGTGCCGGTCGGCCCGTCCACCCTTGGTCGCGTCTTCAATGTCGTTGGTGAAACCATCGACGGCTTTGACAAATCGGTAGATGCCGCTGAAAAGCGCCCCATCCACCAACGCGCCCCTTTGCTCGAAGAGCAATCCACCCAAGCGCAAGTCTTTGAAACTGGTATCAAAGTTATCGACTTGATTGCCCCCTTTACCCGCGGTGGTAAGACGGGTATCTTTGGTGGTGCCGGTGTGGGTAAGACCGTGGTCATCCAAGAGCTCATCGCCAACATCGCCAAAGAACAATCGGGTTACTCCGTGTTTGCTGGCGTCGGCGAGCGCTCACGTGAAGGCAACGACCTCATCCACGAAATGCAAGATGCCCGCATCGACGACAACACCACCGTGTTTGACAAAACCGTGATGGTGTTCGGCCAAATGAATGAGCCGCCGGGTGCCCGCTTGCGGGTGGCCTTGACTGCTTTGACCATGGCCGAATACTTCCGTGACGAAGGCCGCGACGTGTTGATCTTCATCGACAACATTTTCCGCTTCGTGCAAGCCGGTTCTGAAGTATCAGCCTTGCTTGGGCGTATGCCATCACAAGTAGGCTATCAGCCCACCTTGAGCACCGAAATGGGTGAGCTCCAAGAGCGCATCACGTCGACCAAGAAGGGCTCGATTACTTCGATGCAAGCCGTCTATGTGCCCGCCGACGACTACACCGACCCTGCGCCGGCCACGACGTTTGCCCACTTGGACGCCACGATTTCGCTCGAACGTAGCATCGCATCCCGTGGTTTGTTCCCCGCCGTTGACCCATTGGCGTCAACGAGCCGCATTCTTGACCCCAACGTGGTCGGCGAAGAACACTACCGCGTTGCCCGTCAAGTCCAGATGGTATTGCAGCGCTACAAAGACTTGCAAGACATCATTGCCATCCTCGGTGTCGAAGAATTGTCTGACGAAGACAAATTGACGGTATCGCGGGCCCGCAAAATCGAGCGCTTCTTCTCGCAACCATTTACGGTGGCGCAACAATTCACCGGTCGTGCCGGTAAATATGTGCCCGTCGGCGATACGGTCCGCAGTTTTGCGCGCTTATTGGCTGGTGAAGTTGACCACGTGCCCGAGCAGTACTTCTCATACCAAGGCTCGTTGGACGAAGTCATCACTGCCTTTGAAGCGGGTAAGTAATCCCATAGGGAGGTGCCGAGATGCCATTACATCTCGAAATTGTCACGGCTGAACGCCTCGTCCTATCGGATGATGTCGATCAGGTCAATGCGCCGACCAAAGATGGCCGGGTGGGGATTTTGCCTCGCCACATGCCGTTGATTACGGTGTTAACCGAAGGCGAATTGAGTATCATCAAGAACGGGGTTCGCACCGAATTTGCCGTCTTTGGCGGTTTTATGATAGTGCTCCCCGACCGTGTGACTATTTTGGCTGATTCGTGTGACCGCTCTGACGAAATCGACCTTGACCGCGCCGAAGAGGCCCGTCAACGTGCCGAAGAACGCATTGCCCAACGCAAGTCTGACCAAGATATGATCCAAGCCGAAGCAGAATTGCGCCGCGCCATGATGCAAATTCGTATTGCACAAACCAAGCGTAATAACTCCTAGGTATTGCACGACGCCCGGTACACTAGTACTGGGCGTCGTGTCTTTTGGTAATACTGTTTACTATGGTACAATACGCCGTATAGATTACGTTGTGTGTACAGATTGGACGGCGGACGCTATGGCCCGCAAAATAGGTATTGACCTCGGTACAGCGAATGTGCTTGTGTATGTGCGCAATCGTGGCATTGTGCTATCAGAGCCATCAGTAGTGGCCATTTCTACCAGAGATAATCGCATCAAAGCGGTGGGCTCTGATGCGTTGGCGATGCTTGGTCGTGAGCCAGAGAGTATCGAAGTCGTACGCCCCATGCGGAATGGCGTTATTGCCGACTACGATATTACTGAAGCAATGCTCAAGCATTACATCAGCAAAACCAATGGTCGATTTAGTCTCAACAAACCCGATGTGATGATTAGCATCCCTGCGGGTATCACCTCTGTCGAAATGCGTGCCGTCCGCGAAGCAGCCTTGGCTGCCGGAGCTCGCCGCGCCTATTTGATTCGTGAACCGTTGGCTGCCGCTATCGGCGCCAATATCCCCATCGCCAAACCCTCGGGCAATATGATTATCGATATCGGTGGTGGTACTACCGAAGTCGCCGTGATTTCGCTCAACGATATCGTGGCCTGGAGCTCCGTGCGAGTGGGTGGCAATCGTTTTGATGATGCCATCATGCAATACATCAAACGTAAATATAACCTGATGATTGGCGAACGCATGGCCGAGAGCGTCAAAATCGAAATCGGCTCGGCAATGATGATGAGTCGCCCCCTGCAAATGCAAGTCCGTGGTCGTGATCAAGTCGCTGGCTTGCCACGTACCATCGAAATAAATTCTACCGAAATCACCGAAGCTATCCAAGAACCCCTCGATCAAGTCATCAATGCGGTCCGCCGTGTGCTGGCCGAAACACCCCCTGCCCTCGCGGAAGACCTGATTGACAAAGGGATGGTGATGACCGGTGGTGGCTCGATGCTCCGTGGCATCAATGATTTGTTGACCGATGTGACCGGAGTGCCGTGTTATGTCGCCGATCAACCGGCCAATTGTGTGGCGATTGGCACTGGTATGGCACTGGAATATCTAGACGTCCTCCATGACAGCCTTTCTGGCGATGAATTGAATTAAGTAGGCATGGAACAACACCTGAATCCGCCCGCCAAGGGCTTGGTCCTCGAAATCGGCAGTGGTGATAATCCCAACCCACGCGCCGATATTCTTGTCGACAAATTTTTGTTTGATAATACCGAACGTGGCGGCAATATTGTCATCGATCGTCCCATTGTCGTGGCCGATGCCCACCATCTCCCCTTCAAAGACGGTGTGTTTGCCTATACCATCTGTTCCCACATCCTCGAGCATATGGACGATCCCCTGCAATTTGTGTCGGAGTTGACACGCGTGTCAAAGGCCGGCTATATCCAAAGCCCTTCCGAAATCGCCGAGCGTACCTTCCATTGGTCGTTTCACCGCTGGTATGTCAATTTAATCGGTGATACGATTATTTTGCATGCACGTGAACCCGAAGAACCGTTCGGGGAGTTTTTTGATTATTTATATGCCTACAACCCAGCCTACTACTTGTTCCAACGCAGTATGCCCCATTTGTTTTGGGTCGAAAAAGAATGGCATGGCACACTGAAAGTCGAAGTCCACGACAAATCACCGCTTAACTTCCACGATCCCGCCCAGCTCAAGGCCTTGGTGGCACCGCGCATGGGGACGTTGCGCTTGATTGGTTTGTTGATTGCCAGCGACATTGGGCGGCGGATTCCCGCCAGTTGGCGGGCCCGCGTACGGCGGTTGTTGGGTCGCAGCTACCTCTAGGAGCTGGTGATGGTCGTACATTTGATTAAATCTGCACGGCGGACAACCGTCAGTTATGTGGCGACACCACTACTGGTGTCGCCTGATTATGCCTTGGTGCGCGCCCATTGGACCCGCCCCGCGGTGGACCTGGGTTATATGCAATTTGCTCCAGGCGATACCCTCGATGAACATTTTTATGCACATCAGTGGTACTCAATATTTGCTGTCTACCAACAAGATGGCCGTCTGCGTGGCTGGTATTGCAATGTGTCACGCCCGGCGATTATTACGGCCACTACTATTCATTCGCATGACCTCGAGCTTGATTTGTTTGTTAGCCCGGATCGTCAGCAGCGAACACGTCTCGATATTGATGAATACGAAGCCCAACAATACCAAATCCATGACCCAGCCACCTATCAGGCGGGCTGGGTGGCACTCGCACAACTCGAATCACTTGCACAATCTGGGCAAGCTCCGTTTGACATAAAGGAGCGGTTATGAGCCACTCGTTGGGGATTGGTCTGGTCGGTTATGGAGCCATTGGGCGGCTCCATGCCACAGTATTGCAATTGGTACCACAAATCTACCCGACATTGGTGTATCGCCCGCAGCTGCGGGCGATTTGTGCCGGTGGGGCGCGTAGCCAAGCCAACGCCCAACGTGATTACCCTGCGGTGCCACAAGTCGAATACGCCGCCATGCTGGCTGATGCCACCATTGATGTGATTGCCATCTGCACCCCCACTGGTGTACATGCTGAGCAGGTCCGCATGGCCTTGCTGGCGGGCAAACATGTCATGTGCGAAAAACCACTCACGGTTGATCCCACAGTTTCTGCCACACTCGTCGAATTAGCCACAGCGCACCAACGCATGCTCGTGCTGAATCACCACTTCCGGCGCATTCCGGCACTAGCCGAAGCACGCCGTCGCATCGCCCAAGGACATTTGGGTACGGGTATCAGCGCCCATCTCCGTTACTTTCGGGCCAGCAATGTCCGTGCCGACCGTCCGTTGACGTGGCGTTTTGCCAGCGATACGGGTGGCGTGTTGGTTGATCTCGGGTCACATTTGATTGATTTGTGTCATTACTTGTTTCAAAGTCCCATAGTTCGGGTCCAGGCTGAATTGCGTACCGTGATTGCAGAACGTCCCGATGCGAGTGGTGTATTGACCTCGGTTGAGAGCGATGATGTGGCCTGGTTGACTGCCCAATTAGCCAATGGTATGCGGGTCACGATTGAGGCCTCAAAAATGGTACCGGGTGCTGCTGACGACATTCGCGTCGAAGCATATGGAAGCGCCGGCAGTGTGGTTTTTGACATGCAAGAGGTGAATACGTTGCAGCTTGGTACCGCCAGCCACCCCGCTGCCATGCAACGCACCCAAATTTGGAACCTGCAGCAGCCAAATGCCAGCCTGCCCGGCGCCGAAACCCCTACCGGTCTGCTTGGTTGGCATGCCGCAGCCTGGGAATCGATGTTGGCTACACTAGCAGGTGAAGCGCGTGACGTGTGTGATGGTGCGGCGGGGCTAATCGTCGATCGGGTGATTGCGGCGGCTCGTCAGAGTGCGGCCAATGCCAATCAATGGTGTGAGGTATTAGTATGACGATTCCTACCGGCTGGCAATCAGCAGGGCTGGATTGGGTGGCAATTTGGCGTGACATGTATGATCGTGAGCGTGCCCAAGGCGAGGCTGCCACCCATCCTGATATGGAACGTAGTGCTGACCAATATGCCACTGCAGCGGCTCGCTTTGCCCGTAACGTCAAACGGGTACCCCAACCCGATGCGTTTATGCAGTGGCTCTTGCCACAGCTTACAGTGGGTGATCGGGTGCTGGATATTGGTGCGGGGAGTGGCCGCTATCTGCCGCCATTGGCGGCTGCAGGATGTGACGTCATCGCCCTCGAACATTCACCGGCGATGCGGACCCAGATTGATTTGTTGGTGCAAACGGCACAGTTGCCACGGGTCACCACCATCGCCGATACCTGGCCGACCACACCCCTTGTGCAGTGTGATGTGGCGTTTGCAGTGCATGTATTGTATGCAGTGCGTGATATTGCCCCGTTTTTGCGTGCCATGGATGCGTCTGCGAATAAATTATGTGTGCTGGTGTTGGGGTTACGCCACCCAACGACGGCGGTATTGCCGCTGTGGCAGGCTTGGCACGGTGAACCGCGTTTGCCGTTGCCAGCGGCGCATGAATGTATGGCGGCATTGGCACAACTAGGGATTGTGGCGAATCTGACGGTGTTACCGGTGACGACGCCAATCAGTTATGCCAATGAAGCTGAAGCAGTGGCCGAAATGTGCTTTCGCTTGCGATTGCCGTATGATGATGTGCATCAGCAACAGATTGCGACACTCATCACACGTGAGTGGCAGATGAGTATCAGCGGTGAAGTGATTGTGCCACTATTACCACCGCCAAATTGTGTGATTTGGTGGTACCCAACCAAGACGACCGTGGTATAATCAATTTATGCTTGTACGCATATGTCACATGTGACAATTTCCATTGACAAAAACGGTATAAATGCGACGTCTGATATATGTATGGCTGATGGTGTTGTGACATCGCTGTAGTGCGATTGGGAATAGGTGTGGTAGGTAGTGTGATGGGTGGGACGGATTCACTGGCGTTGATTGCGGACGACATCCGTGTGTGTCGGGCATGTCCGTTGTGTGAATCAGCCACGCAGGCTGTCCCCGGCAGTGGAGCCGCAGATGCGCGACTCATGATTATTGGTGAAGCGCCAGGGGCTCATGAAGACAAGGCTGGAATGCCCTTTGTGGGAGCGTCAGGCAAGGTACTCAACAAATTATTACTGGTGGCTGGATTGGACCGATCGGCGTTATTTATTGCCAATGTTGTCAAACATCGCCCACCCCAAAACCGTGATCCATTGCCGGAAGAAGTGTTGGCATGTGCACACTTTTTACAACGTCAAATCGCAGTAGTTGATCCATTGGTCATCGTTCCATTAGGCCGCCATGCAGCCGCCCGTTGGATTCCTGATATCAAGATTAGTACGGCACATGGTGTGCCCCAGCGCATCGCAAACCACATTGTAGTCCCGATGTTGCACCCCGCAGCCGCGTTGTATCAACCACGAAATATGGCAGTGCTAGAAGCAGATTTTCAGGCTTTAGGCGAATTGTATCGGATAGTCTTGCGTGACGCAGTCAAATAGCGAAGGAGTTTACTTGATGAAAACATACCAACTATCGGCAACCGGACGCCGGAACGTCATGTTGTTAATGATTGGTGCAGGGTTAATTTGGATTTTTGCCATTTGGACATTTCAATCGACGTTAGCAATTAGTTATAGCCCCGATAAAATTCTAGATTCGTTACAAGCCTCACTTGGTGAGGGATTGACCATTGATCGTACGGTACCGGCGTTATTCATGTTGGTATTGATGGTCGCCGCTCCGCTGACCATCTGGAATATCGCGATGGAATGGGTTGCCCGCTATACCCCGACAGGTGACGGGTTGCGCTATGACGCGTTTGGGATTAGTTTGGTGATTCCGTGGAGCAACATCAGTGATATTCGTGTCATCGATGCCGATAGTGATGAACCAAGTAACGAGCTACGCCTCAAAATGGATCCGAGTGCGCAAATCAGTAATCCTGTATTGCGGTTGTTGCATGTGCAAGCATATGGACGCGTCGTGTTACCGTTGTATGCAGGGATTGAACACCGCGAGGAACTAATCGACGAAATCCGCCGCCGGGCAAATTTAAGTTAAATTGCCTGCGTAATCATTGCGTCTCAATATGGTTTTGTGTGACCAAATGCCAGTATGGTGTTGGCGTCATTCGGGATAGATGGCGATTTGACGTGATTATTCAATGTACGGTATGAATGACCACGATTGGTATGGTAAAACCGTTTGGAATAGCAATACGTGTAGTATAAGAAAGGACGCAACATCAGCGATTTTTTGGTGAATTCTGTTGCATACTGTTTGGCATCATGTGATGTGCGGGTGGTAGGCGCAAGGGCACGAATAAATGTGTTGATATTGCAAGTGAAATGACAAAACAGCGATTACGAGTAATCCCGTTGGGTGGTGCCGGTGAAGTTGGCCGTAATATGTGGGTGGTAGAGTACGGCGAAGATATTGTGGTATTGGATTGTGGTGTCATGTTCCCCGAAGCCGAAATGCTGGGGGTTGACTTGGTATTGCCCGATATCACCTATTTGCGTGAAAACTTGCACAAAATCCGCGCAATTGTATTGACCCACGGTCACGAAGACCACATTGGCTCATTGCCCTATGTATTGCCTGAATTGGGCTTCCCCCCCGTCTATGCAACCCCGTTGACGGCTGGGATGGTCAGTCACAAATTAAAAGAGCATCGCTTGCTCGAACAAACCAAAATCCATCGCTTTGAAGCAGGTGATGAATTGCGGGTTGGAATTTTCAAAATCGAAACCTTCCACGTCGCCCACTCCATCCCCGATACCGTTGGCTTGGCCATCAATACGCCTGCCGGTATCGCCGTCTATCTGACAGACTGGAAGTTTGACCATACCCCTGTTGATAAGCGCCCGACCGACATTGCGGCAATTACCGCATTGGGTCAGCGTAATCCATTGGTATTGATGACTGACTGTGTGCGGGTTGAATCATCCGGGTTTACCCCCAGTGAACGGGTGGTAGGTGATTCACTTGATTCGATTTTTGCGACAGCACCTGGTCGGATTATTGTGGCCACCTTTGCCTCAAATATCTCACGTGTGCAACAAGTGATTGACTCATCCGAAGCGTATGGTCGCCGTTTGATGTTGGCTGGTCGTAGCATGGAAAACAACTTCCGGATTGCATTGGAACTCGGTTATTTGCGCATCCAGCCAACCACACTCGTGCGTGGTAGCGAAGCAGCGACATTGCCTGACGATCAAGTAGCCGTGATGTGTACCGGCAGTCAAGGTGAGCCGATGGCAGCACTTGCGCGTATGGCCAATCGTGACTTCCCCCATTTGCGCGTCAAACAGGGTGACACCGTGGTCGTATCTGCCTCGCCAATCCCAGGCAACGAAGTTTCCGTATCACGGGTCATCAACAATCTGTTCCGGATCGGTGCCGATGTGATTTACGGGAGCGAAGCCAAGGTCCACGTGTCCGGTCACGCCGCCCAAGAAGAGCTCAAAATGCTACTTGGCATGTTGCGCCCCCAGAACGTCATTCCGTTCCATGGCGATTATCGTCACATGGTGCTCTACCGCAAGCTCGCACTGGGCATGAACATGGGTTATACCATGGACAACGTATTTGTCATCGAAAACGGTTCGGTGATGGAATTCGGCCAAAACTTCGCCAAAATGGTCAATAAAGTACCAGTCAATTACATTTATGTTGATGGCACCACCGTCGGTGATGTCAGCCAAATCGTGGTACGCGACCGCCAACTCTTGTCACGCGATGGTGTGATGATTGTGGTGGTTACGATTGATCGCCATAGTGGTGAATTAGTCGGAGGCCCCGATGTCATGTCGCGTGGGTTTGTCCAGGTACGCGATGCTGACACCTTGATAGATTCGACCCGTAATGTGGTACGGCGGATTTTGCAAAAAACCAACGACCAAACCGAAGTCGATGCAGCTTTTGTCATCCGCAAAATCAAAGACGCGGTCGGCGATCATTTGTTTGAACAAACGCGCCGTCGTCCGGTGGTATTGCCGATTGTCACTGAAGTATAGTCTGTAAACGCGCGGAGGTGGTGCCGATAGGCGCCACCTCCGCTTTTTTATTGTGGTGTTACCGGAGCCACGGGTGTTGTTGCAAGCACCACAGGTGTCGTTTGTAGGCGCCGGTAGAGTTGTTGGCGCAGCTCGCGTACCCGCTCATGAAAAGCCGCTGAATGAATATCGTCGGTCCACATAATCGAGGCGTCTTCGCCGTTGTCGGTGTAGTAGCGTTTGCGTTCGCCTTGATGGCGAAATCCAAATTTGACATATAAATTCTGGGCAGCAATATTTGATACGCGCACTTCGAGGGTCAATTGTTGGGCTTTGAGTTCATAGGCTTGATCAATTAATCCCAACATCAACAACTCCCCTACCCCTTGGCGCCGATAATCGGGGTGCACGGCAATGGTAGTGATATGCCCTTCGTCGAGACTCAACCAAATCCCGGCATGACCAGCAATCGGTAGCCGAGGAGTAGGTGTAGGTACGATCGGTGCCCGCCAACGATTGAGTAAGCGTTGGAGCGGTGACAGGGGGGTGTTTGCGGTACTGCTACCTGGTAAATGGGGTGACACGCGTACCACCACATAGCGACTATGGTGCGGGGCACTAAGTTCGTTCATGTAGGTGGTGGTTGACCATTGATAGGGGAAGCTCTGCGCATCGATGCGATGAACCTCAGGTAAATCATCGATATGCATATGATCAATAAAAAAATACACCGTGGCTACTCCATTGTTGGGGGTATTGCTGTGATTATACCAAGCTCACACAAAAAACACACACCAGCACCATGTGGCGCTGGTGTGTGTCAAAACACGCCGGTTATTTGATGACAGTGGCCGATTCGGCTTGGATAAACTCTTTGTATGCACCGTCGCGACCGAAATTACCACCGCTTTGGAATGTACCGGTGACTTCGACCTTGCCCCACACAAAACTATTGTTGGGACCAACGTTCAATTCAGCTGATTTGTCGGGTGGGAATCCTTCCATCCAGATGATTTTGCCCACTGGTTGTGGGCTTGATCCATCTTCTTCGGTCGAAATCCCCTCGGCCAACACATAAATCGCTGAGTTCCAGAAGTAATATCCTTGGGTGGTGATTTTTTTGCTGTTGTAGTCGCTTGATTTGTCGAGTAATTCAAACAACGAAACTTTGCCGTCGCCAAGTGCTGCATTGGTGATGCGCTGTTCGTTGCGTTTGATTTGCTCAATGACTTCGGCTTTGCTGACGACGAGTTGGTATTTGTAGTTCTTTTCGGGACCAAAGGTGCCCGCTTCGAGTTTGCCAGTGATTTTGACGAACCCATACGTGGCGTCACCGGGACGGTGCAAGTTGAGGGCGACATCATCGGGGATTTTGTCGACCCAGACGGCGTCCCCCAAGGCTTGGGCATCGAGTCCGTTATCCAACGTGCTTACGCCCGCTGCCAAAATCGACAACGGCTTCTCACCGGGTTTGGCCAAATATGCGCCGGCTACGGTGATATCTTGGCCAACGTATTTGTCATAGGCCACCGTAACATCGGCGATGTGCAATGTGCTATCGCCAAGTAACCCACAGCTCGTGATGAGTGAAAGAAATGTAATCAGCATTATGATGCGACGAAAACGTACAGCCATGCAAAACCTCATTAACGAATAATTATTCTTGCACATATAATAGCATAATTCTGATGGGTGGTGCACATCTAATAATGCGCTTTTCGTGCAAAAAGCTGGTGCCCGTATACAGCGTATATCCGTTATACTGATGCGGTAACGCGTAAATGTAAATCAGATGGTAATTTTTTTATCGTGATTCTGCCTACCACAAAAAATGAGGCGTTTGCATAAAACTATATTTGTGCATTAAATTTCCTACATTTTTGTGATTGCAATGACATGTATACTGCATTCACAATCATACCCGTACTTAGCGCGTAAATTTGGGGTGTGCGTGAGAATCATTTACGGCGGTCGACGTGATTTTTCGCAGAAAAATGAAAATACGCATGTGTAATATATTTAAAAAATTAAAAATACTAAATTAATTTTACATAATTGACGATACGACCTAGTTTCACATATAATGAAGTACGATGTTGACTTGAAAGGAATCGCATGACCGCACTGTTTGTTGCCCTCGGCATCATGGTACTTGCATTGTTAGCGTTGTTATTGTGGTTTGTACCACGATTACTTCAGCAGCAGGCGGTGCGTGTTTCGGACGAGTCTGCACAACTGCGCGAAATGTTGCTTGATTTATTGAGCGAACAAGAAGCGGTGACGATTCGTCAAACCCAACTCGGCGCAGCCATTGCGCAGTTGCAAGCTCGATTTGATGTGGTTGCGCCGACGGGCAACGACACGATTGGGATGATTGACCGGGTCAATCAATTGCAACAAACGTTGCAAACGTGGGCCGAGCAACGTGATGTGGCGCATGCGAGTCCACTTGATGGGGATGCGATGCGGGTTACCATCAACGAAATCTTGACGCGGCTCGATGCCATGCAAATTCAAATGCGTGATACGGCAACGTTGGTTGATGATGGTGTGTTACTCGGGGTGCGGCAATTGGGCGACCGTGTGCATGCCATGCAATTGCAACTCGAAACGTGGGTAGAGACATCAACGCAGTATCATGGTGATGAAGCTGATATTTTGCAACAATTGCATGACCAATTAGCTGCAGTCCGTGCCCGGATTGATACTACCCGTGAGATGCATCCTGCGATTGATACGCCACTCAATACGCATTCGGAATCATTAACCACCCAGCTTCCCGAAGAATAGGTAGTGGGAATAATTATCGCAGACAACAGAACGAAAAGATAGCGATATTTTTTTACGAGTGTGCTAGTCTGCATGGTATAATTACTGCACATAATATGTTGCTGAAAGTGTTGAGGGATGGCTATGGCCGAGCACGTCGCAATCAAAGGAGCTCGCGGTGGTCTCCGTGTGGTCGTTGACGACACCTGTTCATGGGATGATGCGTTTGCGGCGATTCAACACCAGCTTTCCCACGGAGCAAACTTGCTTCATGGCATGAGCGTCTCATTCGACATGGGGGCACGTACCATTGATAGTACTGAAATGCAGTCGTTGTATGCTGTATTGCAAACCTATCAATTGACCACTGCCGATATTCAGGCTGATTCGAGCGAGGTACGCCAGTTTGCGCGGGCAGTTGGATTAACTGCCAAGCCACGGAGTATTGCGCATACCAATGCGATGATGCCCGTTGCGCCCGCACCAATTTTGATCAAAAATTTGCGTTCTGGGCAGGTGCACAAACATTTACATGGTGATTTAACGTTACTCGGTGATGTCAATGCCGGTGCCGAATTAATCGTGGCGGGGAGTTTGGTCGTGTTTGGGCGCGTGCGTGGACTTGTGCATGCAGGTGCGTTAGGTGATCGCACTGCGATTATTTGCGCCATTGAATTGGCCGCCACGCAGATCCGTATCGCCGATGTGCGCGCCCGTGCTCCTGAACATGATGCCCATCGTACCCCCGAAATCGCCTGTATCGAGGATGGCCAAATCATCGTCCATTCATGGGAAGAATATCGTCGTTAATTCTGTGCCCGTAATATTGTACTAATCTCTGTGAGAGGATTCTGGTATGGCTAAAGTCATTACAATTACGTCGGGTAAAGGTGGAGTAGGCAAAACGACATCAACAGCCAATCTTGGTACAGCGTTAGCTGGACTCGGTAATAAAGTGGTAGTAGTTGATGCCGATATTGGGTTGCGCAACTTGGATGTAGTAATGGGCCTCGAAAACCGCATCGTCTATGATTTGGTCGATGTCATCGAAGGTAATTGTCGCCTGCGTCAAGCCCTCATCAAAGACAAACACGAAGCAGAGCTCTATCTGCTCCCAGCTGCCCAAACCCGCGACAAAGATGCCGTCACCAAAGAAGAAATGATCGAACTCGTCGACCAACTGCGTGAAGAGTTTGATTTTGTGTTGATTGATAGCCCTGCCGGTATCGAAAGTGGCTTCAAAAACGCCATTGCCGGTGCGGACGAGATTATCATCGTCACCACCCCCGAAGTGTCGGCGGTGCGTGATGCCGACCGGATTATCGGCTTGTGTGAAGCCTACGAAAAAGGCCAACCACGCCTAATCCTCAATCGCTTGCGCCCCAAGATGGTGCGCAGTGGCGAAATGATGAGCGTCGAAGACGTGTTGCAGATTCTGGCAATCGATTTGATTGGCATCATTCCCGAAGACGAAGATGTCATTACTGCTACCAATAAAGGCGAGGTCCTCGTGCTCGACAAGAGCTCGCGGACGGGCAAATACTATATCGATATCGCCCGTCGCATAAACGGTGAAGAAGTTGCCATTGATCCCATTGAAGACACACCGAGTTTGATTGAACGCATATCCAACATGTTTCGCGGGGGGCGCTAAACATTCACGGATGTGGCTAAAGGAGTGGTACTATGAGCTTTTTTAATCGGAACAATAAAGGGTCGGCGAGTGTTGCCCGTAATCGATTGTTGACGGTGTTGTTGCATGATCGGGTCAAATTGACCCCAGACATGATCGAGCGCCTCAAAATCGAATTGTGTGAAGTTATCCGGCGCTACGTGCCGTCAATTGATCCTGACACCATCGATATTGCGGTGACACAGACTGATAACAATACTGATCAACTCGAAACCCGCATCCCACTGGGGCGTGGACGGAACGGCTAGTAATAATTAAGATATTATTTGATGAACAATCCTAGTTTGGGGTTTGCATGCAGATGCCGCCTGTGACAATTCACTTTTCGACGCGCTTTAAATGGCTGGCAGTGTTACTCGTCTGTATATTTGCGTATGTGCTGTATACGATTGTGCACGATGTCGTGATGGTCTTCTTTGGTGCAATTGTTGTCGCGTATATCTTTTATCCGGTGATAACCTGGCTAGCCGGGTATCTGCGTGGTTCACGGATGTGGGCAACGGTGATATTGCACGGGGTAATTGGGGTGCTCTTAACACTTGCGGTACAACAATTTGCAACGAGCCTTATCCTGCAAATCGAATTATACCGGCAAGATTTGCCCCAAATCGTGGCACAACTCGAAGCCCAACCCGTAGTGGTGCTCGGTATGACCATTGATGTGAGTGGCGAAATCAAAAAAGCACTTACGGAGGTAGTGGCCACCTTACCCAAAGAAGGTCCGCATCTATTTGTGGGCTTCATCGAGGGGTTTTTACACACCTTGACGTTTGTGATTACGTCGTTTTATTTGTTGCTCAATGGGCGTCATCTCGTTCACCAAATCGCCCAGTTGGTACCTGACATACACCGTGCCGAAGTACGTTTTGTGATGCTCCAAATTCATTCCATTTTGAGTGGCTATATTCGTGGCACGTTGTTACTCATTCCGATCATGGCGGTGCTCACAAGTATCTCATTGTGGTTCCTCGGCGTCGATTATGCCGTGCTAATCGGGATTGTCAGTGGTGTCGTCGAAATTCTCCCCATTGTTGGCCCCTGGTCGGCCGCGGCATTTGCAGTGACGATGGCGATATTCCAAAACCCTATGCCAATTAGTGACTCTGTGGTAGTCGTGGCAGGCACTATTGGTGGGATTTATTTGGGATTGCGCATGTTCGAAGATTACGTGATTATCCCGGCAGTAGTTGGTCCAGCCGTCCATTTACATCCCATCCTCGTGATTGGTGCTATTTTGTCTGGTGCCGCAGTGGGTGGTATACTCGGTCTCTTCCTTGCAATTCCCGTGACTTCCGTCTTGCAATACCTGTTGCGCTGGTTGTATGCCAAGTTGGTGGATGATACCACTTTACCCACCGCGCAACCTACCAAACACTAATCTGTATGTGGTAGTGCAATAAAAATCCCCCTGCCGGCAACTGCCGACAGGGGGATTTGTGAGCGGTCGATTACTCAGTTTTGATGCTGATATTGCGGAAGCCGGCATCGACATAAATGATTTCGCCGGTGGTTGCGGACGACAAGTCGCTGGCCAAAAAGAGCGCCGTGTTGCCGACGTCTTCTTGGGTGACGTTGCGTCGAAGCGGTGCCACGCCCGCAAACGACTTGAGCAGGTCCTTGAAGCCGGCAATGCCGCTGGCAGCCAAGGTACGGATGGGGCCGGCGCTGATGGCGTTGACGCGGATATTCTGTGGGCCGAGGTCGCTGGCCAAATAACGCACACTGGCTTCGAGGGCGGCCTTGGCCACACCCATCACGTTGTAGTTTTGGGCAACTTGTTGTGAACCATGGTAGGTCAAGGTGACAATCGAACCGCCGCTGTTGATGAGCGGGCGGGCGGCTTTGATGATGCCGGTCAACGAATAGACGCTGATATCCATGGCGATATGGAAGCCTTCGCGGGTGACGTTGAGGTAATCACCGTTGAGTTCGTCTTTTTTGGCGAACGCTACGGCATGAATCAAGATGTCAAACGTGCCCCAGACTTCTTTGACGCGAGCAAACAGATTGGTGATGTCGCTATCGCTGGCGACGTCACACGGCTCCACAAAGGTGGTGCCGAGGCTGGCTGCCAATGGGCGCACGCGCTTTTCTAGGGCTTCACCAACAAAGGTAAAGCAGAGCTCGGCTCCTTCGGCATGCAGGGCTTTGGAAATACCCCAGGCGATGGAATTGTCGTTGGCTAAGCCCATAATCAGGGCGCGTTTGCCGGTCAATAAACCCATAGTGATTACTCCTCTGTTGCAAAAACATGCAGACATATGCAAGTTACCAGTTGCGCATGGTGCGCAACTGGTAGGGGGTTAACGAACGGGCATCTGGAGGATTTCGTCGATGAAGCCATAGTCTTTGGCTTCTTGGGGGGTCATGAAGCGGTCACGACTGAAATCACGGGTGATTTCTTCGGGAGTGCGGCCGGTGTCGTGGGCCAGCAAGCCATTGCCGACGCTCTGGATGCGCAACAACTCTTGGACCATGCGCTCGACGTCGGGGGCATAGCCTTGGGCGCCACCACCGGCGGGGTGGAAGTGGATGGTGGAGTGGGGCAAGGCATAGCGCTTGCCTTTGGTGCCACCGGCCAACAAAATCGTCGCCATACTCCCTGCCCGACCCATACACACCGTATTGACGTCAGGGCTGATGATATGCATGGTGTCATAAATGGCTAAACCGTCACGCACGCTACCACCTGGGCTGTTGATATAAAACCAGATGTCGCGGGTGGGGTCTTGGTGTTGCAGGTACAACAATTGGGCGACGATGGATGACGCAACGTCGTCGTCGATTTCGCTGCCGAGCATGATGACACGCTCTTGGAGCAACCGTGAAAACAAATCCCAACCGCGTTCGCCGCGGGGAGTGCGTTCGACAACACTTGGTACAATTGGCATATTTTTTACTCCTTGTGTGGGCAACAAGTTAGACCTGTTGCACCATGAAGTATACCATTTTTTGGTTACTATGGGCAGACCGAAACCACCACAAAAAAACCAACGGTGCGCGACGCCCGTAGCATCGCACACCGTTGGTTGGGATGCCGCACGAGTTAGGCGCGTTCGTAGACCACATCGCCACCAAGGATGGTCATGGTGACCTTGATATTGAGGATATCGTCGTCGCTACAGGTCAAGTAGTCGCGATCAAATACCGCCATGTCGGCCAACATGCCCGGCATCAATACGCCCTTGATATGCTCTTCACGCGTCAACCAGGTGGGGCTGGCGGTGTAGGAACGCAACGCTTCCATGCGGCTAATCGCTTCTTTGGGGGCGATAACCGTGCCCTTGTGGGTTTTGCGGGTGACGAGGCTATACAAGCTGATAAACGGATTGTAATGGAAGGTGCTGGGGATGTCGCTCGAAGCAATCATCGGGATGCCCCGTTTGAGATAGGTGTTGGCCGGCTTGTATTCGTGTGCCAATTCTTCGCCCACATCGCGGAACAAATCGTCGCCTTCGAAGTAGATGAAGGTCGGTTGAATCACGGCGCCGATTTTGTATTTGGCCATGGCAACCAGTGACTCTTCGCTGGCGAAGTAGGCATGGATGATGTTGTGGCGGTGGTCGCGGGGGTTGGCGGCTACGGCATCGGCAAAGGCCAAGGCTGATTCGTGGTGGGCGCGGTCACCGATGGCATGAATGCCGATGTCCCAGCCCAAATCGTGACCACGGCGGAAGTAGCGCCGCAAATCGGCGGGGTTGAGGCGGTTGAAGTCCCGCACGACGCTTTCGCCCACAAACGGCTTAAACATCCAGGCGGTGCGGCTAGTGGTACCGCCGTCGACGGCCATCTTGAGGGCGGTGAGGCGGAGCATTTCGTCGCCGAGCCCACTCCACAATCCCAAGTTGGCGGCGCGATCGTCAAGCTCGGCTTCGATTTCTTCTTCGCGGAAGCCGTGCCACGAGGGCATCAACGACGTGCGTACTTTCATTTTGCCGTAGCGATGCGCCGCCATGTAGGCCCGCATTTCCCACGGGTACAAGCCGGGCTCTTGGATGCTGGTGATACCGTATGACAAATAGGTGGTGCTGGCTTTTTCGATACCGGTCACCGCTTGATCTTCGGTAACGGCGGGGAGCAGGTTGCGCACCAACAATTTGGCGGCAGCCCGCAAAATTCCATTGGGGGTGCCGTCTGGGTAGCGCTCAATCGAGCCACCGGCCGGGTCGGCGGTGGTTGCATCGACGCCGGCGAGGCGCAAGGCTACGCTGTTGACGGTGTCCATATTGAAAAACCGTTTGAGCAACACGGGGTGTTGATCGGTGGCGGCATCGATATCGGCCCGGGTGGGCACCCGGTTTTCGGCCAGGAATGATTCATTCCAGCCTTCGCCAATAATCCACTGTCCTGGCGGGGTGTTTTTGGCGGCAGCAGCCACCAAATCACGCATTTCACCTAGCGATTTACAATCGTCAAGCGAAATGCGGGTCATTTTGATACCCACTTCGAGCATGTGGTTGTGTGAATCGTTGAAGCCGGGGATGACCATTGCACCATTGAGGTTGATTATTTTGGTGCCGACTCCC
>CAISXI010000430.1 GCA_903889425.1 uncultured Roseiflexaceae bacterium
AAACCCAGGCAGATCGGCGTTGACGCCACAATTCAAGACACCCCGTGATTGCACTGCCACCAGCGTTGATTCGCCAATCGAGGCAGTGTCAGGTGCGGTGGTGACTGCCGAGGTGTCGACAGTTGGTGCCACGTCGACGGGCACCGGGGTTTCGGTGAGCTGGAGCAACACTTCTTGGTCGGCGCTGTCTTGGGGCGTAGCCGTGATGATAATCACTTCGGGCGTTGGTACAGCTTGGTTGACGAGTTGGCCGAGGCTGCCACAAGCCATGGTCAGCAAACTAATGCCAATGATGATAAATGGGGCGTAACGACGCATAATATCCTCCTTTAGGGAGTCTTGTAGGTGTAAATTGCACCTGTAGGAACGAGTTCGACGGCGTAATTATTGGCGAGCGGTTGGGCGGCGATGGCGGCGGCGACGGTGGCGCTGAATTCAGGAGCCACAATCACCAAATCACTGCCGTTTTGACGCAGGTCATCCAAAAAGGGTTGCATGGCATTGCCATTAATCCACTGGATTGCGAGTGTGGTGGTTGTGGCGTTTTCGAGTGTTATGGTGTCAGCACTCCGTGATACCACCCGCCACTCACCACTTTGACTCGTGAGTATGCTCTGGTCACTGCCCTTGAGTGCATCTGGTGCGATTAGATTGGCGAGAGTGGCAGGCAATCCGGGAATATAAGTAATTGTGATTTTGGTCGCTGATTTGGCTACGACACTGTCAATGAATTTACAGAGTGATGCATTGATGGAAGGACAATTGGCAAACCAACGTACATAATCTGCGGCTGCCAGTGGTTTGCCGTCGCTCCATACAATTTTGCTGAAATCGACGGTACGACTTAGTTGATTGAGGTTGGCTGGTTGGGTGAGTTGGGTGATGCCACGGATATCGTCGTAGGCAAACTCATTGGCGGCACGGGCTACCGTGGTCGAATTCAACTCATTTGCGCTTGTCCACAGCCCTTTGGATTTGCTGATGGTGACGAGTGGGGTGTGGATGAAGGGCGCAACCAATGATTCCCAATCGTTATTACTATTGATGACGGCAACGGTGATGGTGTTTTTGTTGACACTGCGTTGACTAAACTGACTCAACAACGATTTGCTCGGGTCAATGTTGACCGCCGCAAAAAGTGTCTGATTACGAATTACCAGCTGTACTTGCCTCATCACCGCCGTCTGTTGCGTGCAGCTGTTGTTGATTTGACAATCGAGCATCATGCCGGCAGTGGGGGTAAAGGGGGCACGCAGTACTCCGGCGCCATCACCACATTGGGCCAACGCTTGTTCGGGTGCGACGATTTGGGCATTGGTCGCCATGATGAGCTTGGTGATATCGATGCTCGTACCGTAGCGGGTGGCCAAATTGCTGTCGATGCTGTTGACGCGCAAGGCCGTTTGGGCTGAGGGGTTAAGCATCGGCCAGGCGGCGGTGACGATTGCATCGGCGTTACAGGCCGACAATACCACTACTGCGGTAGGTTGTGCGGTGGGCACAGGGGCAGGCACATCGGTGGCTACGGGCACATCAGTGGGAATCTCGGCAGGGACATCCGTCGCCACCACACTGTTGGATCCACCCGCGCTACTATCGCTGGTGGTTGTGGTGGTGTTGCTCGGCGACTGAAATAATGCACTGCCGATGCCACACATGCCGATGACCGCCCCAATCAGCACGATTTTGCCCAACGTACTGCTCCAAATCCCCGCGATGGTCGAAACGATCCACGCCCACCATAAACCGCCACTTAGATTGCCTGACGGCACACTCAGTGATGGCGTCGCCTTTGTGGAGGGAATAACCGGAATCGCCGGCTTGGTGGCTGGAGGTGTCGCCTGGGGCGTCGACGCCTGCGGTACCCGGAATGAGGGCGTTGGCGCGGGGCTACGGGTCGATACCGGCGCGGGCTGGTGGGTCACTGGTTTGCTGGGCGGCGTGGGTATACCCAACGGCACCTGCATCTGCATTGTGGGCTGCTTGGGGGCACTGACCGGGCGCTTGCGTCGTCCTACGTTGTAATCGACTTCACAAATTACACAT
>CAISXI010000431.1 GCA_903889425.1 uncultured Roseiflexaceae bacterium
ACAAATACCATCCAACGCATATGTGGCATCATCACTACTCCGATACAATCAAACGAATCACATTTGGTGTTTTCATTGTACCGAGAATAAATGGGGCAATGTTTAATAAATTGTTAGTTTTTGGTTGTTCGAAGCTCAAATATTGTATTAATCCAATGTATATACCCATGTCAATTATCAAATAATTTCTCTCACTAACGATTAATATCATATTGAGATGACTAACAATCCGCCGAAAACCACCGTGGTCACCTGCGAAGTGACCACAGTATGCCCAGCGTATTTCCAACCGCTCCTCAAAACCCAATCCGTTTGCGTTCAGGTGGTAATGATCTGGTTAATTGATCAAAGGCCGCATCCACATCGGCCACCTGGAGCTCACGCAATTCATACACATCGAAGCGCTCGTCGGCGTAATCACGGTGGGCCATATTGGTGAATGCAAGTTCCCACAGCGAGCGCACAAAGCGGCCATTGCCAAACGAACCACGCGACACAATCGCCGCCAAGCGCTGGGTGACATGTACACGCGCCTCGGGATGTAAGGTCACCTCGTACGTTTGCAACAAATTATCGAAAATCTGGAGCAGTTCAGGGGCCGTGTAATCGGGGAAGTCGATGTAGGTGGTCATACGGCTCCGCAAGCCGGGGTTGACGTCTATCAGTTGCTGCATTTCGTCGCGATAACCGGCCATAATCACCACCAGCTCATCGCGGTAGTTTTCCATCAATTGCACCAGCGTCGCCAAGGCCTCATGGCCATAATCGCTGTCATGACGGGGCATCAATGCATAGGCTTCATCGATAAACAACACGCCACCGCGGGCTTTTTCGACGACTTCTTTGACTTTGATAGCCGTCTGGCCCACAAATCCCCCTACCAAATCAGCCCGTGAGGCCTCGACAAAGGTAAAGCCCGGCAAAATCTGCATGGCGGCGTATAATTCGGCCACCAAGCGCGCGACGGTGGTTTTGCCGGTGCCGGGGGCGCCCGTAAAGACCAAATGCTTGCTAAAAACGACGGGCTGACCACGCGCCACAAAAACCTCGCTGGCTTTTTGGCGGGCAACAATTTGCCGCACCGTCTGTTTGACTGATTGTAGACCCACGAGACTGTCGAGCTCGGCATAAATCGTCGCCACACTCCGGGCCGTAGACGGCTCCACCGATTGTGCCGCCGGGAGGGATTGTGCGGCGGCTTGTTTAGCTACAGCCGTCTGATTCACCGCTGCCGCCTCGATTTTTTTGACCAAAAGAGGATAATTAGCAACCGCCCAATCAATGGCATTGGTACGGGTCGTGAGTTGGTCGAGGGCAGTTTGGGCATCGGGAGCAATGGTGGGGCGGCTCCAGGCATCGCCTTCGGGACCCAACTGGCGCTGGATGGCGGCGAGATCAACACCTTGGGCTGCACACTCTTGTTGGTATTTGCGCACCACCACATACAACACGTGCACGGGCGTCACCACTGCGTCGCTCCGCCCTTTGGTGAATGTGACGACGGCATCGCTGAATTCTTCAACCATAGCTCACTCCAAAAAAAGCGCTACGTCGGCGTGACGTAGCGCAATCAAATCAGGACTATCTACAAATCGCTGGTCCGCTTACCACCATAAACTTTCTGGAGCTCATCATCGAGATCGTTGGCGGTACTGAGAACCAACAAGGTTGCGTTAATCAATTCTGGCTCATCTAAGTTATCGGCGAGCAGATTATATTCAAAAAACAGATTAGTCAACGACGGATCATCTTTGTGGTCGTTACACGCCATGCGGCCAATCATATATTTTTGGCCTTGGGTTGCGACATATTCAAAGAGTTTGGGACTCCGTTTGACTTCCCACAACATCGGTGCCGTCACCGTAACCACGATGTCGCGACCTTCGTTGTTGTTATTCCATTGCGTGACCCCAACCCAGCAAATGGCACTTTCGTGTTTAATGACGATATCACCGTCACTATCAGTGCGGACATCAAATTGCGACGACAACATGCGTAACACTTTGTTTTTGACTTGATCGACTGTTGGCATGGTACACTCATTGTTGTACAAAATTATAATTACGTAACAGGTAGCCGTAGCCAAATTAAATCATAACGAAATTATAATGTCAAGAGGGAATTTTACATGTTTTTTGTATCGTCCAGCGCACACAGGGGACGTAGCCTCACCCCGCCAAAAAGACCTGCTGTTGGTGCCAGGTTAACAACGCTGGGTCGGGCCAGGCCCCGCGGTCATCGGGCAGGTGGATGCGTTGGCCGGCCCGCGCTTGATAGCGGATGCCGTTGGCCGTCTCTGAAGCGATGCGCGGGCTGATCTGCACGCGGTAATCGGCATCGACCCCAATGTAGCCAGCATCAAACAAGCGATGGAAGTCGGCGCGCAACAGCAATGCATTGGCCAAGGCATGCACCCCGGCATTGGCGTAGGGCTGTATGTGCGCCGCCTCGAGTACCATCGGCATGTGTTCGTTGGTGATGGCACAGCGCTCGGCATAGGCCGCCAACACCTGCAACCGGAAGGCGGCTTGGCCGACCCGGGGTTGCGTCAGATACGCCACCCCGTATTTGGCCGGCTGCTCTGCCACCATCCGCATTTCGGGGCGGGTGTGTTGGCCGCGATACGCATGCCGCAGTGCCATGTACCGTTGGAATAGCGCATCGTGGAGCGGATTGGCCGTGTCGTGGGTTTTGCCCGATACAATGTTGTTGGCCCAGTCTGCCGGCATGGGGATGTGGTCGTTTTGGTTGAAAAAAACCGGGGCTTCGAGCACGATACAGGTGATTTCGGGATTACTTTCTACCACAGCTGCTTTGGCGCGGTAGCCGAGGATTTTGCGGGCAAAAGTGGCAAAGTCAGGCACGCCATTGCTCGACTCAAACACTTCCCACGCCAGGCGCAACGGCATTTTTTGACTACGGAGAAAGGTACCACCACCGGCGATGACGTTGAAGGGCGCATGCAATTTAAACAAAAACTCTTGGCCGGGCTCAAGCGCCTTGAAGGACTGACCCGATGGTCGCCAAAAATTACATTCGGTGGCCTGACTCGTTTGCAGTGCAGTAAACCAGTCGCTGTCGGTGACCCCCACATAAAATTGCATGCCATACCTCACTCGTCAGTTGTTGAATTTCACACACGCATCACTCACCGGGGACACTACACCTTACCATCATCAATCTGCGTAATCACCGGCTGCTCGATGGCGTGCGTCTGCAAGTCAGTGGGTCGTTCGATGGTGTCGGCCCGGAATTCGTTGATCTTGGTGAGCTGGGGTACGGCCCGACTATTCCACGAATTCACAATGGCAGCGTATGATTCATGCACTTTCCCCAAGGCTTTGGCATGGTCATTGAGATGGCGCATAAAGACATTCATGCGAATGCCCAGCTCTTTGACGGCCAACAACAGATCGAGGGCATTGGCGACCTCGGAGCGTTGACTCCAACTAAAATTCGCCGTGCGCAACAGCGCCATCAGCGTGCCCGGCGTGGCGATGATGATACTACGTTTGAGGGCATAATCGACGATTGATTCGGTTTCAGTGCGGGCTTCATCGGCAAACGCCAAGCTGCCTTCGACTTGGACGTACATGACGGTAAAGGGCACACTGGCACCGTCCCCATGATAATTGCGGCGTTCGAGCGCATTGACATGATCTTTGAGGGCACCAAATTGTTGTTTGGCAAAATCTGCCCGTTTGGCCATATCATCGGCGGCCACGCCATCGAGGTAGGCGTTCAACGATACCTTGGCATCCACAAAGACGACGGTATCGTTGGCAAATTTAATCGACATGTCGGGGCGGCCTTCATTGGTCTGGGTCTGTTCACTGAAATCGACGTATTTGCTCATGCCACTCAGTTCGACCAAGCGTTTGAGTTGCAATTCGCCCCAGCGGCCCATTTGTTTGTTGTTGCGCAAGGCACTATCGAGTTTGCCCGTCTGCAGATTGAGGTTCTCACTGACAGTCATGACTTGGCGAATGTTTTCTTGCAGACTCGACATGGTGGCAGTGTGGGTGGTTTCGAGGGTGGCCACTTTGGATTCGAGGCGCTGCACTTCTTGGTTGATGCGCAACACGGTGTCGTTGAGCACACTCTGGGTCTCGCTACGGGTCTCCCCCAACACCTGGAGGGCCAAATCTTTGGCGCTGTCTTTGGTACTCACCAACCCAAATTTGGCGGCATAGGGCGTATTGGCAAACAAAAACCCAATGATGACGCCGATAATTAACACGAGTGCATAGGTCATGAATTATTTTCCTTAAAATTTATGTCAACAAAGAAACACACCACTAAAGTGGACCCATTATAGCGTAATTACGTGAATTGAAGTATGTCGGAGAACGCCTGAAGGAGGAAGTGTTTGAGGGAGATTGTACAGCGCTCTCGCATACGAACGCTGGTGATATGCATCCCCAAATACTGTGGCAGCACAACGGCTCCTATGTATGCACAGCAAGCGTATTGAGACCAGCACTAGTCAACTTAAGCAGATAGAGGTTGCCCAGCTCCATCTACGGATTGTTGTCGGTATCTCACTCAAGATTGTCACATTACTCTGTGCGCAAAATGTGTCAAGTCATCGCTAGATTAGTAATCAGAGTAGAGTATAATATTGAAATATAGTACCGATATGCTCACGAATGAGGAATAATCTTGAAAATTTCAGTTGTTTCAACGCTCTATTACTCTGCGCCTCATATTCATGAATTTTATACCCGCGTTTGTGCAGTAATAGCATCGTTATCTATTGAATCTTATGAGATTATTTTTGTGAATGATGGGTCACCAGATAATTCACTGGAGTTAGCAGTTGCAATTGCCAAAGAAAATACACATGTCACGGTGGTAGATTTGTCACGCAACTTTGGGCATCACAAAGCAATGATGACAGGATTAAGCTACGCTACCGGCGAAATGGTTTATTTGATTGATAGTGACTTAGAAGAAGAACCAGAATGGCTGGTTGAATTCAATACCCTCTTACAAACACACCAGGCCGACGTGGTCTATGGAATTCAACACATTCGTAGAGGCGAGTTGAAAGAACAATTATCGGGTGCCCTGTTTTATAAAGTTATGGACGTGATTAGTCGGTCAGATTATCCACGTGATGTGGTTACCGCCCGCCTTATGACCAAGCGCTATGTCAACGCATTATTGCAACATCACGAACGCGAAATATTTATCGTCAATTTGTGGCATATTACTGGGTTCAAACAAGTTACCTGTAATGTCAAAAAACACTCAACGAGCCCTTCCACATATACGATGCAAAAAAAGATTAGTCATGTGTTAAATGCCGTAACATCGTACGAAACTCCGCTCGTATGGATATTCTATACCGGATGTATTATTTCAATTACAGCATTCATCTGTATCATTTATCTGATATTCAATTGGCTTATTGTCAAAGACACATTGACTGGTTGGACGTCACTCATTGTATCAATCTGGCTAGTAGGTGGACTCATTATTACCGTATTAGGATTTATCGGCATCTATTTGTCGCTGATTTACTTGGAAGTGAAACAACGACCGCTCACCATTATTCGCGATGTTTTTCGTTATTAGTACACGAATTACCCTCAGCCCCAGTTTGTGTTGCCGCTCCCAAATCAATGTTGGTTATACCCCAATTGTATTTGGTATAATTGTTTTAGCATATCAGTAATCACGAAACGAGGTCGCCTAATGCCATATTATAGTACGAGTGAACTAGCTGAACTTGGATTCAAAAAATTAGGCAAGAACGTTTTGGTCAGCAAACTAGCGTCCATTTATAACCATAACCAAATTGAATTAGGCGATAACACCAGAATCGATGATTTTTGTGTCATATCGGGCAGGGTTGTCATCGGCCGCAATGTGCATATCGCAGTATTTTGCAATGTGGCCGGAGGAGAGCCGGGTATATATATGCATGACTTCTCAGGGCTTGCCTATGGATGTCAAGTATTCGCCCAAAGTGACGATTATTCGGGCATCACCATGACCAATCCAACAGTTCCAGACAAATACAAAAATGAAACAAAAGCTGCGGTGATTATCGGCCGCCATTGTATTATGGGCACCGCTGTGGTCATTTACCCGGGTGTGGAAATCGCCGAGGGCACCGCCGTAGGGAGTATGTCAATAGTAAATCAAAGCACCGAAGCCTGGTCGATTTACATGGGCATTCCCGCTCGACGAGTCAAAAGTCGGAGCAAACAACTCCTTGCGATTGAACAACTCTACCTCCAAGAAGAACAAAATAGCAATAACAATCAACCCTAAATCAGAAGAAGTAGGAAGTATAAAGCTGGAAGTAGGAAGTGAAAGTAGGAAGTAGGAAGTGAAAGTAGGAAGTGAAAGTATAAAGCTGGAAGTAGGAAGTGAAAGTAGGAAGTGAAAGTAGGAAGTGCCCGCCCCTGCGTTATTCCATGTCGGTTGCGCGGAATCTCCCTACAAGGCGCCATCCAATGACGCCCGACCATTCCCTAAAGGGGATTGTATTGCGCAAGGGAAAATTATAATCATGTTACAAGAAAGGAGGTATATCATGGATCAGATTACCCAAATCATTATTGAAGATTTTCAAAAACTCGATACCGAAACACAACAACACGTACTGACACAGCTCCAGGTACACGTAACCGAGGTCCACAAGTTTGATTTTGTCCAGTGGAAACAACACATCGCACAGTATGGACAACACATCGCACCTGGCCAAAGCGTGATTAGCATGTTGCGCGCACTGCGGGATGGAGAGGGTATGAAACTACCTGGCAGAGATTGCACAGATGCGGGCGCGTCCATGCAATAACACTGGGGAGAGCTGCGCGATGCACTATGCAACACTAACCGCATTTCGCATAAATCAACTACCACGCATCCCCAAAAACCTCTGTGCCCTCCGTGTTCTCTGTGTGAGACAACGACGATTCTATCATCTGCATGCATCACTACGGAGATTGCACAGGCGCTCGCGCGCCCATGCAATGACGCTGGGAAAAAATTATTCGGCAATATACACAAATTTGTTATACTCCTCACATACAGCGCACCACAGCACCATACTGCATTGGACATGCGTAATTTTTATTGAAAAAGGCAACCGCGTATGAATAGCATTATCAGTAGTCTCATCAGTTTCCTTTGGTCCATTGTGCAATTCATCATTATGATACTGTTATCCTATGTGCTTGAGGGACTATTGTTTCTGTTTGGGGGCTTTGGGCAGGCGATTCGCAATTTTGCCACGAATTGGCTAGCCGCTGTCATGAATTTGCTCTGCCTCGCCGCAATCCTTGCCAGCGCCTATTATTTTCTAGCGGCACCACTCCCCACAATTTTCATCATCACGCTAGCGATTACCAACATCCTGTCGCTAGTGGGGATTCGTGGGAGTACGGTCAATGACAACGGAACAATCGAGTTCGCGAATACCGGCCCAAACGTCGATAAATATTACACCATTGGGCGCTGGGTGCTGGCAGTCCTGTTGATCGCAACCGTCGGTTATAGACTGTATGATGCGACGGCGTGGGTGTTTGCGCAATAAGCAGCGTGGTTTTTTCTCAGTTCGACGTAATTCACCACTTCCGTTATACTGTGCGGACAAGCAACGTATCACAAAGGAATAGGCCATGAAAAAAACGAATTCAGCGGTGTTAATTGGACTAATCTTGGTTGCCGTCGGTGCCAACTTAAACATTGTAGATCCGGTGTTGGGATTGGGTGTGGATGTGATTAATGACCACATCCCGTTCCTCGGCAATCTCGACGAGGGACTATTGACAGTCATCGCCACGCTGGCCGGCAACGAACTGCGCAACCGCCAGCAAGCCAAAACCCAAGTATAACGAAACAAGCACCACCCTCCTCTGTTGCGACTTACAACAGAGGAGGATTTTTATTGTTATCACAACGCACGAACATCACAGCCAAAATGAAACAGCCCCATATGACGAATGAATTTGGCGCACACAGCGCACGCACGAACTTCATTCGAAAATTGATACAACTGCACAGGGTTATCGCACGCGCACACAATAGCGAGACGTCATTTCACCACCAATCGTAACGACCGAATAGGATTGCACGTAGCGGTACACATGTGCCATCAAAAAATAGTGACTGAAAATTACCAACAACCACAAAATTTGAATGTATTAAAACATATCGTTTATTGTACAATTTTGGCTTTTGGATGCATCAATACATCATCACATATGCACGTCAATCAAAGTAAGCGTAACTAATAATGTTTTTTCAATTGGGTATTGTATTTTTCTATGAATCAATGATATTATCTACCTAACAAAGTAATTACAACATGGAGGCCAATGTGTTTA
>CAISXI010000432.1 GCA_903889425.1 uncultured Roseiflexaceae bacterium
AGAGTTCGCCGGCGGGGGCTGACGCCCCGAAGCCTTGCATGGTGACCAGGCCACCATTGATACCCACATAGCGTTCCCAGCCCAACGACACGCCTGCTTCGACTGCCACCCGCGCCGTAATATGGGCGGGCAACACCCGTGATTTGTAGTCGGCTGATTGCGCCTCAAACAAGGCGTGACAGGGCATGCTGACCACCCGGGTATCGATGCCTTGGGCCTCGAGTTGATCGGCGGCCGCCATAGCGATAGCCACTTCAGAGCCCGATGCAATCACGATGGCCGCCGGGGTGCCCCCTTGGGCTTCACGGAGCACGTAGGCGCCCTTGGCAGCCATTTGGGCGGGAGCGTAGCGCTGACGATCGTAGAGTGGCAGTTTTTGCCGGCTGAGGATCAGCGCAGTGGGATGGCTCTGTTGCGCCAAGGCCACTTGCCAGGCCACGGCCGTTTCGGCAGCGTCGGCAGGGCGAATCACCCACAGGTTGGGGATGGCGCGCAGGGCGGCCAAATGCTCGACCGGTTGATGGGTGGGACCATCTTCGCCGACCCCGATGCTGTCGTGGGTAAACACATAGATGACGGGGTGGTGCGACAAGGCCGCCACCCGAATCGAGCCACGCATATAGTCAGAGAATGTCAAAAAGGTACCGCCGTAGGGACGCACGCCCCCATGTGCCACCATGCCGTTGAGCATGGCACCCATGGCGTGCTCACGCACCCCAAACCAGACCACCGAGCCGGCGTAATTGTCACGCTGGAAGCTGCCGTTGGCCACTTTGGGGGTTTTGTTGGATCCAGCCAAGTCAGCCGAACCGCCCAACAACCACGGAATGCGACTGCGGAGCAGGTCCAACACTTTGCCCGAGGCGTCGCGGCTGGCCATATCGCCACTGCCCGACACACTTTCAATCAAGCCATCGTCCCAGCCTGCTGGCAAAGTGCCATCCCATGCGCTCCGCAAGGAAGCGGCCAGGTCGGGGTGGGCTGCAGCATAGACGGTGACGGTTTTTTGCCAGGCTTCGTAGTGCTTGGCGTTGCGGCGGGCTACATCGGCCCACAATTGACGTACCGCTTGCGATACAGCAAAGGTCTGGTCGGGATCGAGCCCGAGGGCTTGCTTGGCGAGGCGCACTTCGTCTTTGCCCAGAGGTTCGCCATGGGCGCGGCTGGTGCCGGCGTAATTGGGGCTACCAAAGCCGATGATGGTGCGGACCGCAATCAAACTAGGACGGCTGCTATCGGCACGAGCGGCGGTAATCGCAGCTTCGATAGCGTCGCAATCGTTGCCGTCGCTGACGCGCAGCGTCTGCCAGCCATAGGCGGCATAGCGGGCGAGTACGTCTTCGCTAAAGGCCAGGGATGTAGGGCCGTCGAGTGAAATCAAGTTGTCGTCGTACAACAACACCAATTTGCCCAAGCCGAGGTGCCCGGCCAGCGAGGAAGCCTCAGCCGAGATGCCTTCCATCAAGTCACCATCGCTCACCAAGGCGTAGGTGTAATGGTCGATGGGGGTGGCGTCGGCACGGTTGTAGGTGGCCGCCAAAAAGGCTTCGGCCACGGCCATCCCCACGGCGTTGGCGGCACCCTGACCCAAGGGGCCGGTGCTCACTTCGACACCGGGGGTCAGGCCCACTTCGGGGTGGCCAGGGGTCAACGAACCCCATTGGCGGAAGCGTTTGAGCTCGTCGAGTGAGAGCTCGTAGCCCGCCAAATGGAGCAAGCCGTACAACAACATCGAGCCATGACCAGCCGACAGCACAAAGCGGTCGCGGTCGGGCCAATGGGGATCACGCGGGTTAAACTTCAAAAAGCGCGACCACAACACATGGGCCATCGGCGCGGCACCCATCGGCAAGCCGGGGTGACCGGAGTTTGATTGTTGGATGGCATCCATCGCGAGGGCCCGGATCGTATTTATCGCGTGCTGGTCGACTTCGGTATAAGTAGTCACTATTGCACCCCCGTTTTATTGACGGCTCTTCCAGTCAGCCAAGAATTTTTCGATGCCACTGTCGGTCAAGGGGTGCTTCATGCTTTGTTCGAGCACCTTAAACGGACAGGTGGCAATATCGGCACCAGCCAAGGCGGCATCGATGATGTGGCGGGGGTGACGAATCGAAGCCGCCAAGATTTTGGTGGTGATGCCGTGTTGACGATAAATCGCCGAAATCTCGCGGATCAGTTGCATGCCGTCCATGCCCATGTCGTCGATGCGCCCGATGAATGGGCTAATAATAAATGCCCCAGCGCGCGCCGCAAACAAGGCTTGGGTGGCATTAAAGCACAAGGTCACATTGGTGCGAATGCCGTCTTTGGCGAGGGTCGACACCGCTTTGAGGCCTTCGGTGGTGATTGGTACTTTGACAATCACGTTAGGGTGCCAAGTCGCAAACTCGCGCCCTTCGCGAATCATCCCTTCGGCATCGAGCGAAATGGCTTCGGCGCTGATAGGACCATCAACCAACTTGGTGATTTCGGTAATCAAGGTCTTGTGGTCGATGCCTTGTTCTTTGGCGACCAGTGACGGGTTGGTGGTGACGCCGTTCAAGATGCCCCAGCTGGCTGCATCGCGGATTTCACGCAGATTGGCCGTATCGAGATAGATTTGCATTGACACTATCCTCCTCATATTAAAAAAATAACGTCGCCTTTTATGCGACGTTGCTCACGCTATTATACCGCACGTCAGCATCATTGGTGACGCTGACGTGCGCTGAGTTTATTCGAGGAAACTACGCAGGCCCCGGGCGACCCCAGGATGCCGCAATTTACGCAGCGCTTCACCTTCGATTTGACGGGTGCGTTCGCGGGTAATCCCAAATTCGCGACCTACTTCTTCGAGGGTGCGCGAGCGGCCGTCTTCGAGGCCATAGCGCAACTGGATGATGCGGCGTTCGCGTTCGGGCAAACGCGTCAAGGCTTCACTCAAGCGTTCGCGCAACAGCATGTGCGTGGCGGATTCGGCCGGGGTGGCGCCGTGGTAGTCTTCGATGAAGTCGGCCAGATTGGCGTCGCCATCACTGCCGACGGGGGTTTCGAGTGACAAGGTTTGGCGTGAGGCATCGAGGATGCGGCGCACTTTGTCGGTGGGCATGCCGAGTGCTTCGGCAATGTCGTCGGGGGTGGCATCGCGGCCGGTTTCTTGTTGGATGCGTGACGCCATGCGCATCAAGCGATTGATGGTTTCGCCGACGTGTACTGGCAAGCGAATGGTGCGGCTTTGGTCGGCCACGGCCCGGGTAATCGCTTGGCGAATCCACCAGGTGGCATAGGTCGAAAACTTAAAACCGCGGCGGTGGTCAAACTTCTCGGTGGCACGCATCAAACCGATGCTACCTTCTTGGATGAGGTCGAGCATCGACATACCGCGGCCGAGATATTTTTTGGCGTTTGAGACGACCAAACGCAGGTTGGCCGAAATCAGTTGCTCACGGGCGTCGCGCCCTTTGGTAATTATGTCACGGAGCCAACGGGTGTCGGTAATTGCAGGGATTTCAACTGGAATACTGGCTAGTGGTTGACCATCATAGTGGACTACCGTAGATTCGGTGGTAGCCGTCGTGACAACTTCGCCATCAACCACCATCGTCGTTTCGGTGAAACTACGTTCAATATAGACATCTATCGTTTTGTTGTCAGATTCTGGGAACGGAACCTCATGCATATTGAGCTTGCGTCCCAATTGACGCAACGCCTTGGCATCTTTGAGGCTCAACAACAACATCAATTGATCGGGGGTGGTATCGTTCTCGACATGTTTTTTGATAATGCTATGCGTAACAATCAAGCGATAAATCGAGAAATAGCCTGAATCGGCCGGCACACTATTGCATTCTTCGACGCACATCAAACCGACAATCATCGGCTTACGGTTGGCTTCCGATAAATTCTTGACATGGTAGCCATATACCAAGTCAACTTTATGCACCAACACACATGCTTCTGGGGTGCTGGTGGCTTCCCAATCAGCGTCACCGTGGAGTTTTTTGAGGTAGGCAGAAACAGCATCGCTGACATGGGTGATTTTCGTCTCAAGATCTTCGGCAAGGGCCAGCAAATCATCATCACCGTATTGAACGGAAGTTTTACCTTTGACCAAATGCTCGACCAACAAACCTAATTCGATTTGGTAAGCGAGATTGATTTCTTCGACGATTGATTTGAGTCGGTCAATCCGGCCGATATCACGCAAATAAAGCCGCACCGAATCATCGACATCACTATCATCACTGGTAGTGGGTTCGAGTTCGATACGCTGCAGTTCGCCTTCATCATCATCTATATCTGCATACCCGTCGGGCATATCAATAGTACGATTCAAAGAATACGAAGGAGCAGTGGAATCGTTCCGGGGATTGGTATCGACGTGTATATTGTGAAGTTGAGGTGGAGTGTTCGGCTTATCCACGCGACACCAACTTTCTATCGCTCAACGGTTCGCCTAATCGAATTGTAATGTACCATATATTGGGGTAAAACGCAACAATTATGCCTATATTTAGTATATTTTTGGGTGAGAAAAATATGCAATAATACTCATAATTGTTTGGTTTTTTTGTAAAGGAGCCCCATGCACATCGTAGTGATTGGCGGTGCGAGCACTTATACCCCCGAATTAATCGATGGGTTGATTCAGCGCGCCCACGACTTAGGGCTCACCAAAATCACCTTGTGTGACCCCAACCACGAGCGCCTCGCAATTGTGGGGGCCTTTGCGCAACGCATGGCTGCTCACTACCAGGCCCCGTTCACGGTGGAGCTCAGCCACGATCGGCGGGCTGCTATCGCCCAAGCGCCAGATTTCGTGGTAGCCCAATTGCGCGTAGGCGGCCAAACAGCCCGCCACAACGATGAATTACTGGGACGACGCCATGGGCTGATTGGCCAAGAAACCACCGGCGTGGGGGGCTTTGTCAAGGCACTGCGCACCGTCCCCATCATGCTCGATATCGCCAACGATATGCGCACCTATGCCCCCCACGCTACGTTGATTAATTTCACCAATCCGGCCGGTATCGTCACCGAAGCGCTACTTCGTCACGGTGGTGTCCCCGCCATCGGGCTGTGCAACAATGCGATGACGGCGCAACGGAGCATTGCCCGCCAATTGGCCGTCAATCCTCACGATGTAACCATCGAACAAGTAGGACTCAACCACTTGAATTGGATCCGGCGCATCACGGTGGGCAGCCACGATGTCACCAGTGATATATTGCAACGCACAATGGCAGAACTCGAGCACGCCAAAAATAATTTACACGTCCCCGCCCGACTAATCGAATTATTACACGCCCTTCCTAGTGGCTACCTCGACTATTTTTATCTGCAAAACGAAATCATCGCTCATCAGCAAAGTGGCATTCCTACCCGCGCTGAGGTGGTGATGGACGTCGAACGACGCCTGCTGGAGCGCTACGCCGACGTCCATCTGTGCGAGAAACCGGCCGAATTGATGGAACGGGGCGGGGCCTATTATTCAACCGCC
>CAISXI010000433.1 GCA_903889425.1 uncultured Roseiflexaceae bacterium
GCGGCCCACGGTCCAATGTTGATTTTGCAACGGTACATATTTCCCAGACGCACGCCCCCCTAAAACAAACTCCCCTGCTCTGGCAATGCCAACCCATCCCACGGCAATGTTGGTAAGGCGACGTGTTGACATAATTGTCTATAGAATATCCGAGCATTTTCGGGCGAGGTCGTTTCCACTGGGCAATGCATAAAAAAATGCACATCGACCCCATCTGCCAGCCACTCGCGAATCCGCACCTGCCATTCATTCCACAGCGCCTGATTGCGTACGCTGTCGGGGTGGCTGATATAGCGTACCAACGCCAATTTGCCCGTCACAAACGGGCGCAGTGGCACCTGCGGTTTGTGGTCACGGGCCTTGGCCAAATCGGCTTCGGCACCCGGTAAATCCCCCAAATCGAGCGGGCGCACATCCATCATGCAATGCCCGGCACCATAGCTGTCGAGTAATGTCATCAAGCGTCGCTCATTGTCGGGTTTGTACCAGTCGGGGTGGCGTACTTCGACGCTGATGCGGTAGTCATTTGGCCAGGCGGCTAGCCATTTGGCGAGTTGGTCGGCGTGACGTAGGGCAAAGTGGGGTGGTAACTGCAAGAAAAACGGCCCGAGCCGTGGTCCTAACGGCGCCACCCGCGTGAGGAACTCCTGTGTGGCGCCGATATTGTCGGCGAGCTCCCCGTGGTGGCTAATCAGCTGGGGTATTTTGAAGCAAAACTGGAATGATTCGGGGGTGTCGTTGCGCCATTTTTGTACCGTTTCGGGGGGTGGCGTGGCATAAAACGTCGTATTACCTTCCACGTTTTGGAAGCGTTGGCCATACAGCCGCAAAAAATCACTGGCTTTGCTGCCACTCGGAAACAAATTCCCCACCCATTCTTTGTGCGACCATACCGCACACCCCATCGTAAACATTATGGCTCCCCCATCATATCTGCCACTGCTACGGTCGCCCCATCGGCATTGGCCGATGCCGTCATCGCCGCCAACACTTGGATGGCCGCGAGTCCATCACTAACGCTGGCTCCCCGTTGGCTAGTGTGCCCACGGATGGTATCAGCGAAGCCTTCGATTTGGCGTTTGTACGAATGCCCGTCGGCCCCCAGTGGGCGGTGATATTGTTGGTCGTGGCTGGTAAATACTTCCACGTCACTACTTTTGTGGTACCACGGCAGGTAGGTTTTGGCCATAATACTGCCCGCACTGGCATACAAATGGAATCCTTCGTGGTGGTCGCCCCGAATCGTCACCGTCAAATCCAGATGCCCCAAACTGCCATCGCCAAACGTCACCCCACTAAACCAACACCAGCTCTCTGCCCGTTGCAACAATCGTGTCTGCACGTGCGTGATAGGGCCACAGATGTAGCGCGCCGTATCCACCAAATGACTGCCGTGGGTCAACAGCAAATACTTGCGCCGGTCACCCTTGGGATTGCCGTCTGGGCGCAAGGCCTGCGCGTCTTGGATGATGGTGGGCTGTAGATTGTCGGTGACAGTATAGCGATACAGCGAATCGCAGTACCAGCCGCGGTAAGCCATCCGCTCCCCCAATTGGGTAGTCATGTCGTGCGCAAAGGCAATTCCTGGGTCAAAGCGTTTGTTGTTGCCTACTTGTACGACGCGGTCGCTCGTTTGGCTTATCGCCAGCAGCTGCTGGCAACTATTCACATCGACCCCCAGCGGTTTTTCAACCAATACATGCTTACCCGCCGCCAAGGCCTGGAGCGTCAGCGGGATGTGGAATTGGTCGGCCACCGCCACAATCACCGCCTCGACCTGGGGGTCGGCCAGTAATTCACTGGCGTCCGCATAGACGGCGTGGGGCTCATAGACAGCGGCGGCATAGCTGCGTAGGCGTTCAGAACGGTCGGCGATGGCATAGAGCTGGGCGTTGTGCGCTTTGACCGTGGCAGGTAAGTGGCCGGCCTGCGCAATCGGCCCACAGCCAATGATACCGATGCGCACCGCGCTCATACGTGTTGTACAAGTTCGATCAACGTACCCATCGTCGCTTTGGGATGCACAAACGCCACCAGTGTGCCGTGTAAGCCGGGGCGGGGGACCTCGTCTACCAGGCGCAGACCTTGGGCTTTGAGGGTGGCCAGCGCGGCGGTGATATCGGCGACCCGATAGGCGATATGGTGCATACCGGGGCCTTTTTCGGCCAAGTATTTGGCAAAGGCTGCCTCGGGTGCGGTAGGGGCGATGAGTTCCACCATGCTGGTGCCGATAGTGGTGATGGCCACCCGCATGTGGCGTTCGGGGAGCTCGATGATTTCCCATTCCTGCACGCCAAATTGCGTTTGGTAGAGTGCCACTGCTTCGGCGATGTCGGTGACGGCCAGGCCGATATGATCAATTGTTTCAAACATAAGTTCCTCTGTGTGTGATGTGACTTGCTATTATTGTACCCCGACATCCGGGCGTATTGTATCGTTCGGAAATGGTGCAATCCGGAGAATAATGTGTAATAATTACGTATGCACACCGAAACGAAATTCATCCAATTGATACGTACCCATTGGTACATTGTGGTTTGGTTGGCCTGTACGCTCATCAAACTCTATTCGTTGACCCGTAACATCCACACCATCGGTCAGGTCATGCAAGACACCGGTGCGTATTATGGTGCTGGATTTGCGTTGAATCAGGGAATTTCACCGTATAATTTTGCTATCTGGCAACCATTATTACCCGACATTAGTACTGCGCCCTATATTTACCCGCCGTTTTGGGCGGTATTGTGGCGAATTCCGGCATCGTTGGATTGGGCACTTGTCCGTTGGGGGATGACGGTGCTAAATCTCGTGATATTTGGATTGAGTATTGTATTACTTCGCCGTCATTTCGCGCTTACGCGACTCCAATTCGGTATATTGATGCTGAGTTTTTTGGTGTCAGTCCCGATGTTTGGGGTCTTTTTTTTAGGACAAGTGGGCTTGCTCCTCGGATTGTTGATTATTATTGCGGTGCTCTTTGCTCCGGTCCATCCATTTTGGGCAGGGTTTAGTATCGGGATTGCGAGTGGTATAAAATTATTTCCAATCATCATGGTATGGCCACTTGATCGTGTGTGGGGACAGGCAGGGCGTTGGGGGGTAGCTGCCGGTTTGGGTGTAAGTATCCTCGTGGGGCTGATTGGGGCACCATTGACAATTTGGCAAGATTATGTGCAGGTGGGACTCATCCCTGATGCCGGTCCGCCGCGCTGGTCTATGAATCGTAGTGGCATCTGGAACGTGTTGGATCGTACCTTTGCCGATCACGCCTACAAATTCGACCAGCACGATCAATTTTTTGCGGCGCTCTGGCCTCACCCTAACCTGATTACCCCGCTGGCCATAATCGTGAGC
>CAISXI010000434.1 GCA_903889425.1 uncultured Roseiflexaceae bacterium
TGCACCCAAAACCACAGCCTGCTCCAAGCCATTGGGGTTTCGACACCCCTGCTCGACCAGCTCGTCGCAGCCGCCATCGCCGCCGGAGCCTACGGTGCCAAATTATCCGGCGCCGGGGTAGGTGGCGTCATGTTTGCGGTGACCGATGCCACCAATAGCAGTGCGGTAGCCGCTGCCATCCAGCAGGCCGGCGCTACGCGTACGTTTACTACCGTGATTGCCCCTTATCTGCCGGCGTAATATTGATGATATAAAAAACGAACCTGCGCGACGTGAATGTGCGACGAGAGCGCTCAATCGGTGCGCATTAGCAACAAAGATTTTTAGCGCAGGTATTGTATAATACAGGCGAGTGTTTCTTTTTAGAGGGTACGAAAATGGCTCGAGTAATGGTCGCCATGAGTGGCGGTGTCGATAGTTCCGTCGTTGCAGCTTTATTACACCGCGCTGGCCACGATGTGACCGGGGTTACTATGCATCTGTGGGAAGGTGACAGCGACAAAATGGTCGAAAGTCGCTGTTGCTCAATGGAGATGGTGTCAGGGGCCCGGCGGGTCTGTGCCCAACTGGGTATCCCTTACTATGTGTTTAACTACCAAAAAGACTTCAAAAAACATGTCATCAACTATTTCGCCGACGAATATAGCCAAGGGATGACGCCCAACCCCTGTTTGGCCTGCAACCGCGATGTCAAGTTCCGCGTCCTACTCGAACGTTCGCAGTTGTTGGGCTTTGATATGCTGGCAACCGGTCATTATGTGCGCAACGATTACCGCGATGGCCAGTGGTATTTGTCACGGGGAGTCGACATGCGCAAAGACCAATCCTACATGTTGCATATGCTCGGTCAAAAGGAACTCTCCCGCCTGCTCTTCCCCGTGGGTGGCATGCCCAAACCCGAAGTACGGGCCATCGCCGCCGAGCTTGATTTGGCCACCGCTGAACGTCCCGAAAGCCAAGACATCTGCTTTGTGCCTGACCGCGACTATCGCTCATTCGTCAAAACCCAACGCCCCGATGCCTTCCAGCCCGGCGACATCGTCGATAATACCGGCAAAAAACTGGGTGCCCATCAAGGCATCCCGCTCTATACCGTCGGGCAACGCAAAGGATTGGGCATCGCCGTCGGATCACCGTTGTTTGTCACCAGCATCGATGCCACCAGCAACACGATTGTGGTGGGGCCAGCCCAAGATTTGCGCAAACAGACCATCCATATCGACCAGACCACGTATGTGGGCGGGACTCCTCCCGACGGCCAATTCCGCTGTCTGGTGCAAAGTCGTTCGCACGCCGATGCCGCCCCCGCCATGGCCACCGTCACCGGCGAGCGTAGCGTGACGATTGAATTTGATACCCCCCAAGATGGGATTTCGCCCGGGCAATCGGCCGTCATGTATCACGCCGACGAAGTCATTGGAGGTGGGCGGATTCTCGCCTGATTATGTCACCTGTACCACTTTTACTGGTCATGATTGCCACATTCCATGCCGCCTTCGCCCACATGGTGGCGGGCAGAAGCATCATCCAGCTACCGGTGTTTTGGTTGGTGAGCTTGATTTGTGTGGTCGTCACACATGTGATTGGGCTCAGCTTTAGCGCAGTCTTACCTGCACCTGCCGGTGTGCACCTCGTCGAAACCTCGCTTGTGGCATGGATTGGCATCATCGGGGCATTTCGATTTACCAAATAGTCACTTACACCATCGGAGGCTGGCATGCACGATTTTTCTGAACCGCAAACCGAATCCGGTGGCATGACGCGCTGGTTAATCATCGGTGGCATTGTTTTTGTTGTCTTGAGTATCGTGTTTATCGTCCTCTCAATCATCTATCCCGGCTTCCGCGAGACAGTCCGTGATTTGTCGATTATTTTGTTGGCACTCTTCCAACTCATCGGCGCCATTGCATTAGCGCTGGTGGCCGTGGCGATTTTGTATGCCGTCAAGGCCATCGACACCACTGCCCGCACCACCCTCATCCCCAAACTAAGCGAAATCAGCACCAAGGTCGACGAATTGCTGGCCAAAACCGCGAGTGTCACTGATGATGTCAAAAAAACCAGCGCCTCGGTATCGTCGACAGTCACGATTATTTCGGAGCAAATCGTCAAACCGGCCATTCAGGTCAGTAGCATCGTAGCGGGGCTCAAAGCCGCCGCCAATGTACTAGGGCAACGTGTCACCGGCAGCAACAAACCCAAACCCAAAGCCACACCACACAAGGATAGCAACGATGTCTAAAATGAACTATGGTGGCCAAGCCGTGATTGACGGCGTCATGATGCGCGGACTAACCCGCGCCACGGTGGCAGTACGCTTGCCCGACGGCAGCATCGCTAGCTACCACGAAGCCCTCAATCCCACCCGCCGGCGCACCATCGAAGCCATCCCGTTCCTACGGGGCGTGCTTTTGCTGTGGGACAGCCTCAATCTGGGCATCCGAGCGCTCAACGTAGCCGCAGCTGCCGGCTTGCCTGCCGAGGAACGCCCCAGCCAAGGCGAATCTGCCGGCGGCGTGGTGGTATCGTTGCTGTTTGCCTTCGGGTTGTTTTTTGCATTGCCCCTGTTGTTGGCCAATGGGTTGAGCTATCTCGGGATAGGCAATTTCATGGTGGTGGTCATCGAAAACATCTTCCAGTTGGTGATTTTTATCGGCTACTTACTCCTGATCGGCCGCATCCCCGACATCCAGCGGGTCTATGGCTACCACGGTGCCGAACACAAAGCCATCAACGCGTATGAGGCCGGTCTGCCCCTCGATGTGGCGCATGTACGCACCCAAACACTGATTCATCCCCGTTGCGGCACGAGTTTTTTACTGGTGGTACTCATCCTCAGCATCCCCATTTTTGCTATTTTTGCCGATCAATCACTCATCATCAAAATCATCTCACGGATTGTACTTGTGCCGGTAATCGCAGGCATCGCGTTTGAGCTGTTGCGCCTGACTGCCGCCAACTATCACCGCACTTGGGTGCGCTGGCTGATTGCGCCGTCGTTGGCATTGCAACGCTTGACCACCCGTGAACCCGATGACGGCATGATTGAAGTAGCCATCGCCGCGCTTTTGCCAGTGCTTGCCGCCGATAACGCCTTGCCGGCCCAGTACGACACCGCCTTAGCCGGTGGCATCGATGCGCCTACCAATGGCTTTGTAATCGCATGATCGCCAATGCCTTGATTGCGTGGTTCACCACCAATGGTCGCGATTTGCCGTGGCGGCATACCCGCGACCCCTACCGGGTGTTGGTAGCCGAATTGATGCTCCAGCAAACCCAAGTCGAGCGGGTTATCCCCAAATACCATGCATTTTTGGCGCAATTCCCCGATGTACAGGCCCTCGCCGCAGCCCCTACTAGTGCCGTCATCACGGCCTGGCAGGGGCTGGGCTACAACCGGCGAGCGTTGTATTTGCAACGCACCGCCCAAGCCGTGGTCAGTCAATACGCCGGCGTATTCCCGCAGGACGTGGCCACCCTCAAACAATTACCCGGGATTGGCGATTATACGTCGGGGGCGATTGCCTGCTTTGCCTACGAACAAGACGTGGCCTTCCTCGACACCAACATCCGCCGCGTGGTACTGCGGCTCTGGAGCGACCCGCACGCCCCTATCCCTAGCGAGCAAGCACTCCGTGACCTCGCTGCCCAACAGGTACCGGTGGGGCAAGGCTGGGTCTGGAATCAAGCCATCATGGAGCTCGGCGCCATCATCTGCACCGCCACCGCCCCCAAATGCCCCCGCTGCCCATTGCGGGGCGATTGTGGTGACTATGCGGCTCGCCTAGCTGCCGACGACGCCTTGCTGCCATTGCCCTCTGCCAAACCGCGGCGTGTGGCCGAACGCAAAGATGCCCCCTTTGCCGGCTCAAACCGCCAAATCCGCGGCCGCATCATCGATGCCCTACGCGCATCCCCCCAATCTGTTGCGCAACTACATCCCCACTTAACCAACCTCGGCTTGACCCTCGACACCGCCAAACTCACCACCATCATCGCTGGCCTCGGGCGCGATGGCTTGGTGGTGGTAGATGGCGATATCATCAAATTACCAGAATAAATAGCCCTTATCGAATACCCAGGGCGTTGCCCTAGGCGATCTCATTGCGCCCCTTCAGGGCTGAACTCATACTCGAATAGCTCATCTCGCCCCTTTATCGAATACCCAGGGCGTTGCCCTAGGCGAGCTCATTGCGCCCCTTTGGGGCGGAACTCATACTCGAATAGCTCAGCGCGCCCCCTTTGGGGCTGAACTCATTAATCTATACACCCGGGGCGATGCCCCGGGCGAGCTCATTGCGCCCCTTTGGGGCGGAACTCATACTCGAATAGCTCATCTCGCCCCCTTTATCGAATACCCAGGGCGTTGCCCTAGGCGAGCTCATTGCGCCCCTTCAGGGCTGAACCACCACCATGCCCCCCGATAGCCACGCATACATACACCCCCAATAACACCCTATTGTTATATAAATACACAAGATATTTTTTGTAAATTAATTAATTGACTGTTTTAAAATAATATATTGTATTTCAATTTTGTTTAGAATTAATTCGTTATATCAAAGCACTAAATAACGCTATATACACTATTTTTTTACTCTATTTTTGATAAAAATATTTAGCAATTAAACATGTTTGTGATATAATAATTTAATGTTTTAGTTTACATCCAATTAGTGCGGGTATAAATTATGATCCCTTCTGCACTACCCTTACAGCGAGTGAATTTTATGCGTATTCTCGGTTGGATTTTTTTGCCATTTGTAATGATCTTCAAAAATTGGCAACAACGATCGGTCTGGGTCAACATCATCGGGAGTCTGTTTGCAGTGAGCGTGCTCTCGTTCTATATCTTGCTGTTGTTGGTGGCACTGAGCGGTGGGACGCTGTTAAGTAGCATCCCTAGTGACTTGCGCGGTATGGATAATAAAACGAATTGGGGCCCCACGTATACTGCTAGGCCAACGGTTGCAACCATTACTCGGACCGCCCCCCCCATCCCACCGACTGCCACCATCCCACCGACTGCCACCATCCCACCCACGGCAACGACCCAATCCCAAGCATCCCTAAACAAAACTGCCGCCGCCAAACTAGTCAATAGCGCAGCCAAAACTGCCGCCGCCAAACTTCCCTAATGAATGGAGATCTCAGCTCGCCCCTTCAGGGCTGAA
>CAISXI010000435.1 GCA_903889425.1 uncultured Roseiflexaceae bacterium
GGCGCGGGCTGGTGGGTCACTGGTTTGCTGGGCGGCGTGGGTATACCCAACGGCACCTGCATCTGTACTGTGGGCTGCTTGGGTGCGCTAGTCGGGCGCTTGCGTCGCCCTACGTTGTAGTCGACCTCGCAAATCACGCATTTGCCGTCATCAGGGTGCCAATGATCGGGATTGTTGCTACATTTTTTGAGGCGTAATTCAACCATTTCGAGTGCGTAGGCCCATTCATCGGGGGTGGGGCGATTGCTGGTTGTAAACGCGCGATTAAAGAGATTTTGGAGTGCCGATGGTAATGCATCAATCGGTGGTGCTGCCTTCGGTGGCACAAATAATTTGTTATTGGCATCATACGGGAATTCTGAGTGTGTGATGCAATAGACATGCGCTTGCTCGACATCGGGCGCGCCTGGTAATGGCCGTCCTGCAAAGGGGTGGAATCCCTGCATCAGCAATTGAAACGTCAATACTGCCAAGCCAAAAGCATCGTTGTTGGCGCTACGATTGACTTTGGTGAAATCTTGGCCTTGGAGCTCGGGTGACGTATATTCGGGGATGCCGACGAGACAGCGGTGGACTACGTTTTTTGCATCGGTGACCTGCATCGAATCGCAATCGACTACCGTAATCAAGGCGTCATCGTTAAACAAGGCGTTTTTGAAGTTGACGTCGCCAATCACATACCCCTTGCGATGGATGGCAGCCATCGCCAACGCAAAATTCCGCGCTGAGCGGTACAAGTGGCGATGATTCAACTTGGGGTGTTGTTGGGCCCGTTGTTGCGGTTGCAACAAATCATACAAATCGTCAGATTTGGGGATTTTGGGCATTATATAGCCCATAAAGGTGTTGCCGTTATACAGCACCGCCTCGGGCCAGGCAATCGACACATGGTTGAATTTGGCGCGAGTTTCATCGTCGGGTGGATCGGCCACCATGGCGGTGACTTTGGCTGCTAAGGCGGCGTCGAGCCGATGAGCGTGGTAGATTTTGGCGACCATGGCGGGTTGCCCCACCACATCAAACACCGCACCTTCACCACCGGCTCCCAATTGGGGACCGGTAGTGATAGTTTGACCTTTGTCTGTACGAAAACGTGGCATTTCGTTCCCTTGTTGCTACCGATGCAAAACTACAAGTAGCCATTCACAATCATGTCGAGGCGACCGGTATCGGGGTGGATGACTAACCCGTGGACGGGCACATCTTTGGGTAGTAGCGGGTGATTTTTGATAATCGCAACGGTGCTGCGCACGCTATCCTCGACGTTGTCAAAGCCTTTGAGCCATGATTCGAAATTAATCCCCGCATAGCGCAAGGTGTTGATGGTATCGTGCGAAATACCGCGCTCGTGAGCTAGCGTCAATATGTGTTGTGGGTCTATGGTGGCCATCCCGCAATCATGATGGGCGACTACGCAGATTTCTTCGGCGCGTAGACTATACACGGCGACGAGTAGACTGCGCATCACCGATCCCCACGGGCTCGTGACCAAGGCACCAGCGTTTTTGATGATTTTGGCATCGCCATTTTTGATGCCCATGGCTTTGGGCAACAATTCCACCAAGCGGGCATCCATACAGGCCAGTACGGCCAACCCTTTGTCGGGGAAGCGATCGTCGGTTTGGAATTGTTCGTACGACCGTGATGAAACAAACGACTGATTATGCGCCAACAACGAATCCAGTAAGTTCATGATGATACATTTCTAGGATGCAACGACGATTGAAGATGTGCATCTGTTAGTAGTATACCAATTCACACTTGCACTCGGGATTAAGGATTTGGTTCTCGGAGTGCGAGTACCAATGTCATGTCGTCGTCACTTTTTTGGCGGAAACGGGGCGTGTCGAGTAGTTTTTGCATTGAGACATCGGTATCTACCAAATTCAAGGTGCGTAGCCACTGGATAATCGGCCGAAAAAAACCGTCGTAGGCTTCGCCAGTTTTGTAGTTGATACACATCGGTTGCACGCCATCGCTCATCAATGCCACACCACGTAACGCTTCGGCTTTGTGGTTAAAGCGCAGATGGGTTAAATAATCAGCACTCGTGAGTGGCATGGTGACGTTGATGAATTCACCGTTATCGGGTGTGCTCAACGTGCGTGTGGTTTCGTCCTCAAATATACCAACCACTGCACCATCCCCAATATGCATGACTACCCAGTCATTGGGCGTCACCACGGCCACCAGCAAGGTACAGGCGAAATCACGCAGTTCTTTGCTGTCGGCAGTAGCCCGCACCCCCACGGCATCGCGGGCAACCGTAAAGGCCGTGCGGCAGACCGTTTCGAGGGTATCTGGCTGGGGTTGGGTTTTGGGCTCTGGTTTATCTGAGAATGGCCACCATTGCAAGCGTTTTTCGGGAGGCTTGAGTGAATCAAAATAATTGGCAATATGGGTAACTGCCTGTTCGCTTGCGATTTTGGAGCCGATTTCGGAATGGGCGGCCGAGCCGAGTCCGTCTGACACTGCGGCAATCAACGTGTCGCCGATTTGCATGACATAATGACTGTCTTGACACGGCATATTGGCGCCGATATGGCCACTACCGATAATCGAAGCTTTGGCAATGCGCCAATTCATGGTGTGTCCGTTCATTATAACTATCCTCCCACGCGCACTTTACGCATGGGAGGATGGGAGATTACTAGACCGTGGTCCAACCTTCGGGTGGGGTCAACGGTACCTGTTGGCCAGGTTGTGATTGCGATACTTTGCCGAGGCTCGCGGACAACCAGACAAACATTTCGCGGAACGAGTAGCCTTTGAGGGGCAACGGTGGCCGAGTCGACAATTGCTTGAGGACTTCCATGTCGGCGCCTTCGACGCCTACCGAGAAAAAGGCCACGCCCTTGCGGGATTCTTCGTCTTTAATCCGGACGGCGGCGCTTTGCCAGGCGTCGTTGTCGGTGGGGGCGCCATCGGTAATCAAAAAGACCCAGGGGCGATAGTAGGGAGTGCCGTTATCGCGATAGAGTTTTTTGCGCATGGCAATCATGTCAAGGGCTTGTTGCAAAGCGGCACCGAGGGGAGTGTCACCACTCGCAACCAAGGTGGGCGGATTGAATTGGCTGGCACCGGTAAAGTCTTGGAGCAATTGGGCTGGGCCAAAGGTCACGATGGCGATTTCGACCCGTGATTGGGCCACGCTATCGGTCTGCAACGAATCACGGAAGGCGGCTAAGCCTTGGTTGAGTTGGTCGATTTTTTCACCGTACATCGAACCCGACGTGTCGAGCACGAGTACACAGGCACAACGGGGATCGGGATTGGTTGGGTCAAATGAGACATCTGGTAAGTTCGTCATTGTCGACGTGCTCCTCTATACATACATTTTCAAACAGCGCCACAAAATAATCCGTTTGTATAATTCCGTTCATCTAGACGTCATGCCTGCGCTGATAGTTGCAACGTGGCGTGTATTCTCCGTCATAATAGCGTAGTATACATTATTGCGTTGTAATGATGACGTTGTTATGGAGGAACCATGTTCGATAAACTCGTACAATCGATTAAAGCTGGCATTCAAGATGCCCAAGAACTCGAAGCAGTCCGGCAATTGTTTGTGCAGGCGCTGGCTGATATGACCCTCGATGTCAACGAAATGGGCAAACTCTACCGCGAAATAACCTCGCATGGGTTTAGTGCCGAACAAATCGAAGAACTGGGCGTCTATGCCCTGCGTGACGTGATTCAGCGCGCCAAAAGCGATGGCCGCGTCGATGATGCCGAAATGCAATTGATTCAACAAATCGTCAACTTGACCAACGTCCCCAACGAAACACTCGGCGAGTTATTGAGTGTGTTGTTTGTACAACGCCGGCTGTATGAAGTCAGCCAAGGACGCTTGACGCCGATTACCGTCACCGGGTTGAATTTGTACGCCAATGAAAAAGCCTATTGGGCGGAGCCAGTCACCTTGTATGAAAATAAAATGGTGCGGCGTGAATCAGTAGGGCGGAGCCATGGGGTCAGTCTGCGCATTATGCGTGGTGTGAGTTACCGCATCGGCGGCTCCAAAGGGCAATCAATGCCGATTTATGAGGATGTGGCAGTGGCCCAAGGGCAGTTGATTTTTACGAATCAGCGCGTGGTGTTCAAGGGTGATCGCCGCACGATGATGGTCATGCTCAAAGATGTCATCGGTGCTGACCCCTATACCAACGCCATCGTGATGCACACCAACACATCCAAGCAACCGCTCAACTTTCACTATGTGCGCCCCGAATCAGCCGAGTTGGTCGCCCAGATTTTGACGCAACTCTTGGCGTAGGGCATGCGTCGCTGATTGGCTATTGGCGACATCGGCGAGGCTGGTATGATCGAGGATGTCGCTAATCGCATTACGCACATTGCCCATCACTGCACGCAATTGGCAGGTCGCTTCATCGGGGCAGTTGCATGGCTCATACGCCATTTGCGATACACAGCCGATGGGTGCGAGTGGTCCATCAAGGATACGTACGATTTTACCCAGTGTAATATCTTGGGCGGGTTTGGCCAAATAATAGCCGCCACCAATCCCCATTTTGCTATGCAACAAGCCGGCGTTTTTGAGCGACAACATGATTTGTTCGAGGAATTTTATCGGAATATGTTCAGCAGCAGCAATTCCTTTGATTTGCATCATCGGTGATTTGGCTGGGGCACTGGCCAACAAAATCATCGCTCGTAACCCGTATTCTCCGCGCTTCGAGAGTCGCATGGTATATTCCCACTATTAATCAAAACTCTACCGACATTGTATACCATTTTGTTTGGCAACAATTGGGCAACAAAAAACCACCCATAGGCAGTATGCCCATGGGTGGTCGTGGTGTTTCTTAGAGTTTGATGGCGTGACCTGCAGCGGCACTCCGATAAATCGCATCGACGATATCGGTGACTTGCAAGGCTTGTTCGGCCAGCACATTGGGAGTGCCGCCGTTTTTGATAGCATTGACAAAGTCTGCTGCCTGGCCGATCCCCGGCTCTTCGTTTTCTTTTTCCATCCAGTCTGGCACCCAATGCGTCAACATGCCGTGTTGTGCTTTGTTGACCTTGAGCGGGAAGACGTCGAGGCCGGCTTCGGTACCCGAAAGTGAAATCGTCTCTTTGGATTCTGGTACATTCAAGGCCCATGAGCATTCGAGCAGCATTGAGGCACCGTTTTCGAAGCGCACAAAGGCCGCCACTTGGTCTTCGACGGTGAATTCTTGGTAATTCCACTGGCCCCAGGGGTTGACGTTGGGCTTGGTACCAAGGTGTTGTGACAAGGTGGCACTGACTTCGATGGGCTTAGGATTGCCCAACAAATACAACGCCGTATCGAGGGTATGCACGCCAAAGTCGATCATGGCGCCGCCCCCTTGGATGTGCTTGTGCACAAATGAACCCCATGACGGGATGCCACGGCGGCGCAGAGCGTTGACACGCACCATGTAGACATGCCCCAATTCGCCGCTGTCGATGATTTGTTTGGCGGCTTTGACGGGGGTGCGATGGCGATAGTGGAAGCCCACGGTCAAGATTTTGTGGTTGGCCTTGGCGGCGGCAATCATCGCCCGTCCTTCAGCTGGATCCAGCGCCATCGGTTTTTCACACAACACATTGATGCCCTTGTTGAGCGCCGAAATCGCCGCCGGAGCATGATATTTGTTGGGGGTACAGATGACCACGCCGTCGAGTTGTTCTTTGGCGAACATTTCTTCGTAGTCGCTATACAGGCCGGCAATCCCGAATTGATTGCCTACTTCGGCCAACGACGCTGCCACTGGGTCTGAGGCTGCCACCAAATCAACATCAGGATTGGCTTGGAAGCTGGGGATGTGGCGGTTGCGGGCAATGCCGCCGGTACCGACGATCCCGATACGTACTTTGCTCATCTGTATTCCCTTTACTTGCGTAATTTGACTGCCTGCCAAATCATAGTGCCAAACATGACACTCGTCAACAGATTACCCCGTCGCCACCACTCGGTGGATAAGCACCGCTGTTACAATCAACGCAAAAAACCAAAACCGCGCCCGTTGCTTAACTGCTATCCAACGTGTTAGATACCACATCACCCCTGGTGGCCCAAAAATCAACCCACCATACAAGATGTGCAACCCCGAGAGTTGTGGCGCTTGCCGGGCCACCAATCCCCCAATGATGGCATTGCTCGCCAGCAATAGCCACATGATGGCCATGCTGCCAATACTGAGCTGACTGAGGTCACGCTGGCGTCGCCAATCAAGAGCTACACTCGCCAGTGCCACAAATAAAACGCTCACACTGGTAATTAACAGGCGCTGATGCAAACTGATGAGATGATCCATACATATCCTTTATTTCGGCGCGTCATCCGGTCGTTGTGGCACTCGGACAGTGTTGGTGTAGCGGGCAGTGCGGACATTGCGGGCTGCGAGCATGACAAATCAAGCGTCCTAATTGGATGAAGTGCATATGAAAGGCATACTTGCGCTCGGCGGGCACGAGGTGTTCTAACAATTGTTGAGCCTTGACGGGGTTTTGGGTATCAACCAGCCCTAGCCGGTAAGCCACCCGGCCGATGTGGGTATCGACGGGCACCACCGCCATCCCAAAGGCAAACAACAACACACAGGCGGCGGTTTTGGGGCCAATCCCGGGGTGGTCAGTCAGCCACGTTTGGGCCTCGTTTGGCGCCATTTGTGCCAAAAAATCCAACGAAAACGCGCCGTAATCCCTGTCTAAATGCATCAGCACGGTCTGGATGCGCGGCGCTTTGCTGTCGGCCAAACCCGCCACCCGAATCACCTGGGCTAATTCGGATACGGAGGCGTCGCACACCTCTTGCCATGTGGGGTAGGTGCGTTTGAGCTCGCGAAAGGCCCGGCCACTATTGCGGTCGGTGGTGTTTTGCGACAAAATCGTCAACACCAATTCGTCAAGGGCGTCGCGCCCAGCCCGCCACTGCCGGGTGCCATAGAACCCATCGAGCATATCAAGCAATTGTGACAGTGAATAATGCATTTTTGTTTACCATAGTAGAAATTCACCGTATAATTGTATATCCACTTCAATCGATCCGAGGCACCGTGTGACCGAGCGCGACAAACGAATTTTGTTTGATTTCGTTGATGCATGTAGTTTACCCCGTTGCCCCATCTGTACGCTGGTGCTACGGGCCGAACAACGTACCCTCTCCGTGTATTGCGCCGAAGGTGCTGGCGATCAACAACGGCGGGCCGATGTGCGGGCTGCCCGCGGCTTGTGTGCCACCCATGGCGCTCAGCTCCGCGACGCCAAAGATGCCATGGCCGCCGCTGTCACCGCCTACGACGTGCTCACCAACCTGCAACGCGACTTAGTTGCGGTGCGGAGCAATCCACGGACGTGGGGGCGACGTGGTATCGCGCGGCCGGAGCCCTGCCCGGTGTGCGTCGACATGCAACGCTACAATCGTGCCGTTTGCGCCGGGATTGTGGCCTGGAGCGTCGATCGCTCACTGCAACAAGCGTTAGCCAACTCACACGGGATTTGTGGGCCGCATCTGCGCACCATCAGTCGCCACACAGGAGTGGCAGATGAGTTTTGGGGAGCGCAGTCGCAGGCGTGGCAACGATTACACGACGAATTGGGGGAATTCATCCGCAAACGCGACGACCGCTTCCGCCACGAACGCCAAGCCAGCGAAGCCGATGCCTGGAAGCGGGCCTGGCACCAGATTTCCGGTGACGTATTGAATGACATAACGAAGGAGTAGTGTTCATGAGTAATGTTGCCCTCCGACTACCCACCAAACGCGAAAGCTGGCTGTATGCCATCGCCAACCTTGGGAGCTCGATTCCCTACCAAGCCTTTTCTGCTGTCGTATTGTTTTTTTATACCGACGTCAAGCATTTAGCGCCCACCACTGCCGCCCTGATTATGACCATTTATGCCATCTGGAATGCCGCCAATAACCCGATTATCGGGCATATGTCAGACCGCACCCGTTCGCGCTGGGGGCGACGCATTCCCTTTATCCGCTTTGGGGTCATCCCCTATGCGATTGCTTTTGCCGCCATCTGGTTTGCTCCGTTCGACGGCCAACTCCAGCCCACCGAGTTAGCCATCTGGTTTTTGGTCACCATCGTGGTCTTTGAAGGATTTGGTACGGTGGTGACAGTTGCCGGTTATCAAGCGTTGTTGGCCGAAATGTTCCCCACCTATGCGTCGCGCATCGAAGTGGCGGTGCGCATGAATTGGCTCCAAACCGCCGGGTTGTTTATCGGGGCTGCCCTACCCCCAGTGTTGGCTACTATCCTCGGCTATCCGTTGATGGGTGTCGTATTTGCACTAGTCGCTTGTACCGCCTATTTCATCGGTTTACGGGGCATGTATGAGCAACCCAGTTATGTGCCCACCGAGATGCCCTTTTTGGAGGCCATCAAAAACACGCTCGTCAACCGCAGTTTTGTGAGTGTAATGCTGGCCCAGATGATGCGCTTTGTCTCCACCAATACCTTGACCGCGGGGATGTTTTTCTTGGTCAAATACAGCCTAGACGCCAATCCCGCCCAAACCACGTTGATTCTCGCTACTGCATTTGTGGCGGCCGGGTTGTTTTTGCCGGTCTGGAGCAAGTTTATCGCCTTGCGCTTTGGACCACGCACCACCTTGATGATTGCCTATGCCAGCATCGGGATAGCCGTGATCCCCTTGATGTTTGCGCAGGACTTTACGCAGGCCTTGGTGGTGGCCTTCTTTTTGGGCTTCCCTGTGGCAGGTCTGATTATGATGGGTGACGTGGTAATGGCCGATGTCATCGACGACGACGAAGTCCGCACCGGCGAGCGCCGCGAAGGAATGTTTTATGCCGTCAATGGCGCTGCCACAGCCTTGAGTAGCACCATCGTGTCGGTAGGGTTTGGGATTATTACGACCATGTATGGCTACAATCCCGTCAACGAAATCCAGCCTGCGAGTGTCGACTTCGGCTTCCGGGTCTTCATGGTGGTGTTGCCGATTATGGGGGCGATTTGTGCCATGACGGCGCTCTATTTTTATCCGTTGCACGGGCAACGCTTGGCTGATATGCGCGCCAAACTTGCCAAGTAACGTATTTCTTTTTTTGAAAAAAACTACCTGCTTGGGGGTGAAACGGCCCCATCCGAGTAATCTCGGATGGGGCAATTCATGGTCGCGGTTTCGTGGGGTTGATTGTGGTACTTATGCGCCCCAGGTTTTGTTGAGGATGCGCATCCAATTGTCGAAGCAGAGCTTGGCCAATTCGGCATCGCCGTAGCCCCGTGCCCGCATGGCAGCCACCAGATTGGGCAGACCACTCGCATCACCGATGTCTTGGGGGATGGTGGCACCGTCGAAGTCTGAGCCGAGCCCCACCCGATCGATGCCGATGCGTTTGACGAGGTAATCGATGTGGTCAACCATGACCGATAACGCAGTATCGGCGTTTTGACCGCCGTCTTCACGCAAGAACGCCACCGCAAAGTTGAGCCCTACCATGCCGTCCGAATCACGGATGGCATCGAGTTGTTTGTCGGTCAAGTTGCGGGTCGACTGGCTCAAGTTCCACACATTTGAATGGGTGGCGACCAGCGGGGCGGTGCTTAGTTTGGCCACATCCCAGAAGCCTTTTTCGTTCATGTGCGACAAATCAATCATGATTTTGAGGCGATTACAGGCCTTGATGAGCTCTTTGCCGACGTCGGTCAAGCC
>CAISXI010000436.1 GCA_903889425.1 uncultured Roseiflexaceae bacterium
AGGCACCCCTACCACCGCCGCTTCGCGGATTTGCGGGTGCATATAAAACACTTCTTCCACATCGCGTGGCAATACCTTGAGCCCACTCACGATAATCATGTCTTTCAAGCGGTCCACAATGAAGAAATAACCGTCTTCATCCGTACGGGCGATATCCCCCGTACGCATCCAACCATCTGGAGTAATCGCATTGGCTGTTTCGGCAGGCTGTTGCCAATAGCCCTTCATGACTTGCGGGCCACGTACCCACAACTCACCAGTCGCTTCACTGCCGATGGCGATATCCTCAAACGTTTCCAAATCGACAATCTTGGCATCGGTATTGGGCAATGGAATACCCACTGAGCCCTTTTTCGACACGCCGTGCAACGGGTTGGCATGCGACACCGGCGAAAGCTCGGTCATACCAAAGCCTTCAATCAAGCGCCCACCCGTCAAATCGTTAAACTTGGTTTGAATCTCGACGGGTAACGCCGCCGAACCACTCAAACACGCTTTAATCGAGCGCAAATCGTAATTGGCCACATTGGGGTGATTGACAATCCCGATATACATTGCCGGCACGCCTGGGTATACTGTCGAACGTTCTTTTTGCATGATATTCATCACGTTGTCGATGGGGCGGGGATTGGGCACAATCTGCATTTCGGCACCGATACTCATGCCATAGACCATTGCCACCACTAGTCCATAGACGTGGAAGAACGGAATAGCGCACATGAATTTCTCGACACCACGCTCGGCAGTGGTAAACCACGCATCAATCTGGGTCGCATTTGTCAGCAAATTACGGTGCGTCAACATTGCTGCCTTGGGCAACCCCGTCGTGCCACCGGTATATTGCAATACCGCCACATCATCGGGATGCACATGTACCACTGGCGCCATTGCCGGGTATTTTTTGACGAGATGCTCAAAAAAGAAAATGTCGTGCTCGCGTTGCACTTCGACCCACGCCGCATCACGCCGTTGCTTGGCCCGCACTAGCTGGCGTGACGGGAAGCCGAGGAAGTCGTACATGTAACAGACAATTACCCGTTTGACACTGGTATCTGCCTGGATTTCACGTAAGCGTGGATAAAACAAGTTCAAAATAATAATCGTCTCGGCACCAGAATCAACCAATTGGTGCTTGAGTTCGCGTGCAGTATAGGTGGGATTATTGTTGACGATAATTGCCCCGATGCGCATAGCCGCAAAAAACGCAATCACGTAATGCACCGAATTCGGCAACATCACTGCAACTCGATCACCCTTACGCACCCCTAGTTGATACATTGCATTGGCAAACCGCTCTGATTGTTGTAACAACTCTGCGTACGTCAGCGTCATGCCAATCATCGCCCGTCCACCCAACAAATAACTCAAAATAAGTTTGACCGCATTTTGTTGGGGGAATTCTTTGCTGACCGCCGTCAACGTATCAAATAACGTCGATTCAGGGAATTCTAGGGTGTGGGGAACAATCGGCTCGTACGAGCGCAACCATGGTCGCTCCATTGTCAACCTCCTGTCATTTAGCAACAATGCTATGCGAATTATTCGATATTATCCCGTAACCAACCGCGTTCCCGCGCCATAAACTTGATGGTGGCATCATCGGGGGGGTATAACCCTGCTTCTTGGTAGGCATACGCCAACAACGCCGCACCTGTTACAATACCAACGATAAGGCCAACCACAAATACCCCGAAATTGAATATTTTTTGCATTGGTTACCTCTCTATCATAGCCTAATATTCGGCGTAACACAAAAATAATTACCACAGCACACACAATCCACCATACCACAAAACCACTAGACTACCAACAATCTGGAGCGTTTATTGGCACACGAGCGGTGTAATGTCAGGATCGCATCAGCAATCTCACTTGCACGAACTGTGCATACAGATTGATTTTTTGGATGCATATTCACGGCTATGCCCCACGTCTTTTCTCATAATGAAAAAACTCCCTGCGCAAAACGTGAATCACCCGCGCTACAACATATCACGTGTGCGCGAGTGTACCAAGTGAGGAGCAATGCAGTAGTAGTTTAGGCGGTCAACGGTGTTTCAGCAAAAATTGGCGCACAATTGGATTTTGCAGGTCTGATTCAATCAAAAACGCATCATGTCCTGCCGGCGAAGAGAGTTCACGAAAGGTGACGTCGGCACCCGTGTGGTGCAATGCCGTCACGATTTTTTGGGATTCCGCCGTAGGATACAACCAGTCAGAATCAAACGACAACACCAGCGTCGGCTTCTGCCAGGCGGCCAAGGCCTGCGCCAACGAGGCATAGCCGGTTGTCACATCCCAATAATCCATCGCTTTGGTGATATACAAATAACTATTGGCATCAAAGCGCTCATTAAAGCGTAGCGCTTGATAGCCCAGATACGATTCAATCGTAAATTCCTCAGCCAAGGTATACCGGGGTGTCACCCCCTGCTGATAGCGGTGATCAAAGCGCCCTTGCAGTGATTGGTCACTCAAATAGGTAATATGCCCAATCATGCGTGCCACCGCCAAGCCATCACAGGGTGGTTCACTGGGGTCATACCAGCCGTTCATCCATTTGGGGTCACGCATAATTGCTTGGCGGCCAATCACATTCCAGGCAATGGCTTGGGCTTGCGAGCTGGCACTGGTGGCAAACAACACTGCGGTCTGCACCCGCTCGGCATGGTGCGCCATCCATTCGACGGCTTGGAATCCCCCCATCGAGCCCCCGGCCACCGCATGCAATTGAGTAATCCCCAAGGAATCAATCAACTGCACTTGGGCATTGACCATGTCGGCGATGGTAATGACCGGGAAGTCACTGGCCCAGCGTTGCTGACGTTGGGGGTTGCGTGACGTCGGTCCAGTGCTGCCTTTGCAGCCCCCAAGCACATTACTACAAATCACAAAAAACTGATCGGTATCAAAGGCCCGTCCCGGCCCCACCATGGCGTCCCACCAACCCGGCTTGCGGTCGTTGGGGTGGTGGAGACCGGCGGCATGCGCATCTCCAGACAAGGCGTGCAGGAGCAATATCGCATTGTCACGGGCGGCATTCAATGTGCCGTACGTTTCATATGCCACAGTAAATTCCGGCAAGCAAGCCCCCGATGCCAACGGCAATGGTTGCGTACTCTGGAAGTACTGTGTTGCGACGATTCCTACATCCTGGGTGGTCATGCGCATGCCTCCAATCTACTCGATTAGCCGATGGTCGCCAAGGCTTGATCGATGTCCGCCAAAATGTCGGCAATCGACTCAATCCCAATCGACAAGCGAATGAAATCTTCGGTCACGCCGGTCAAGGTCAACTCATCGGCCGTCAACTGACTGTGGGTCGTTGAGGCCGGGTGAATCGCCAAGCTCCGGGCATCACCGATATTGGCCACGTGCGAAAACATCTTGAGGTTGTTGATGAATTGGGTACCGGCCACCCGGCCACCCTTGACACCAAACCCGAGGATGCCGCTCTGCCCTTTGGGCATGTACTTTTGGGCCAAGGCATAGCTGGGGTGGTCAGGCAAACCGGGGTAACGCACCCAAGCCACCTTGGGGTGCGACTTGAGGTGGTTGGCGACAGCCAAGGCATTGGCGCTATGGCGCTCCATCCGCAACGCCAACGTCTCGATGCCTTGGATCAACAAAAAGGCGTTGAAGGGGCTCAAGCAGGCGCCCATGTCGCGCAAGCCTTGCACGCGGGCTTTGAGGATGTAGGCTGGTGCACCCAAATCGGCATAGACCAAGCCGTGGTATGACGGGTCGGGGCTGGTCATTTCGGGGAAGCGCTCGGTGCGCCAATTGAACTTGCCGCTATCGACAATCACGCCACCAATCGAGGTGCCGTGGCCACCCATGTATTTGGTGACCGAGTGGACGATCAAGTCGGCACCCCATTCGAAGGGCCGGCAGAGGTAAGGCGTGGCAGTGGTGGCATCGACCATCACGGGTACGCCATACTCGTGGGCGATGTTGGCGATGGTTTCGAGGTCGACAATGTCGAGACGGGGGTTACCCACCAACTCGAGATAAATCAACTTGGTGCGGCTATCGATGGCCTTGCGGAAGCCTTCGTGGTCGCGGGCATCAACAAATTTGGTGGTGACGCCGTACTTGGGCAAGGTGTGGCGAAACAAGTTGTAGGTGCCACCGTACAAGTCACCCGACGAAATGATATTGTCGCCGGCACTAGCAATGTTGAGCACACCCAAGGTCTGGGCGGCTTGGCCTGAGGCCAACGCCAAGGCACCCACGCCACCCTCGAGGGCAGCAATGCGTTGCTCAAGCACATCGGTGGTGGGGTTCATCAAACGGGTGTAGATGTTACCGAATTCTTGCAAGCCAAACAAGCGGGCGGCATGGTCGGTATCTTTGAATTGGTACGACGTGGTCTGGTAAATCGGGACTGCCCGTGACCCCGTGGTGGGGTCGGGGGTCTGGCCGGCGTGCAAGGCCTTGGTCTCAAACCCGTGGAATTCTGATGCAGATGTCATATTCGACTCCTCATTAAATACCAAAAAAATACCCTTGTCTGATGACAAGAGCAACACGACGTGGGTACATCAAACTACAGTGCATGTGTAGTCGGCACGCGCGTCTGCTCTCATCGTCCAGTTATTGCTGCCGGATTTGGCACCTTCACGCATTATGGATGGCCACATCGTTGTGACACATGCACACATAACACTCAGGTTGCCGAGGCTTCAAAGGGCCGGTCCCTCCACCTCTCTGGATAAGAGTTGCGCAATATTTACTTGTGTGGGGAGTATAAAAGAGTTCGCACGAAATGTCAAGCGTGGTAGAATAATAGCATTCGATAAGGACAATCATTATGAGTACGACTAATCACTCAACCGCACTGCGTGGCCCACAGCGTAATAGTTACAATGCACCGTGGTATGCCCTAAATCTTGATAACGAAGGGCATATCACCTTTGCTAATTCCCATGTCGAACGCCTCTTGCAACGGCCAACGAGCGAATTAGCGGGTCAATCAATCACGGCATTTATTACGAGTGATAATCTCCCACAATCATTGCTCGCATCAATACTTGCCACGCGTACAACGGATACCTTTCTCGAAACCACCTGTCAGCTCACCTGCAATGATATAACCGATATCTACGATGTGTTTGCACGCTATGTATCAGACAAAGATACATTTGTTTTCATGTTTACCCCACAATATGTAGCATCAAAAATAGTCCATCTAAATGAAACAATCCAACAATTTATTACCGATACGCTGACTGAATCAGACATTAACAATGTCATCCTCGCCTTGCAAAAAAATCTAACCGAAGCAAATATCGGTGTGTTTTGTCTGTTATTAGAGCAACCAATCAATATGTCACAACACACGGTTAATTCCAACATGGATTTCACTGGTTTATGGATATTTGGCCAACGCTTACCCCCAGAAGCATTTGTATCGCTCCAAGGGCTGATTAGCTTTCTTTCGAGTCAAGCCAACAAAACTACTGACGTCCAACACGACCCCGTGGCATTTGGTGAATTACCACCACAGCTCAATGATCTATTTGTCAAAAGATTTATCGCTAGTGGCTTACGAGCCTATGTCACGATTCCGTTACAGTCTAAAGGTCAGCTTATTGGAATCATTGGATTATTTAGTCCTTTCAATGACTGGATAGCGGCATTAACGAAATTAATGTTATCGAGCATTCATATGGTGATTTCCCAACTCTATACTCGCTCGCAACTTGAATCACAGATAACGCGATTACAACGACTCAGTCAAGAAATTAGATTACTTACTGCTATTTCGTCAAACCATGATTTTTTTACTGAAGTATGTATTTCGACACAGCGTATTTTTGACGCAACGCACGTGGTATTTGCGGCGTACGATACTGATACCCAAGAATACATCATTACGAATACAACACCAAATAGTACCAATCTGCATTCCATGCACATCTCACAATCTTCTGTGTCACATTCGCCACAACGCATTACCGATATCGAGTCATTCTCAGCGACGTTATCTGAAAAAATCACGCAAAATCACCAAACTGGTGTTGTGGTTAGTGTCACATTACAACACAATAATTCGCTTATCGGAGTGTTGTTAATAATAAATCAACGTCATGAATTCTTGACCAACCAAGATATGCCGTATGCGACACAATTTGCCGAATTTGCAGCATCACATTACAACCAACTCCAACTTACCACTGCACTCAACGAATCCGAACGGCGATATCGATTCTTAATCAACGAATCAAGTAACCCAATAATAGTCATCAACGCACACGATATTGTGATTCATATGAATCACGCAGCCCGCAAGCTTATCGGCGTAGATAGCATTGATATTATGACCTTCAGTTCTTTTTTTGCCCCTAGCGAGCAATTGGCATTACAAGAAAAACGTCATATGCTCGAATTTGGTGAACACAACAAACTCATCTGGCAAAGCGAAATCATAAATAAATTGTGGCAACATGCTGTACCGATTGAAATCGAAGCACAGATTATTAAACACGAACACAATCCCCACGAAATCCTGATTTCGTTGCGAGATATTCGCCAACAACGCGAAATTGAACGCCGGCAAACCTTGCGAGAGCAAGACTTGGCGATGTTCCAACATATCACGTCAATTGTGAATGGATCACTTGACCTCAATGTATTACTCGAACGCACCCTTGACATATTTGATGAAATCCAATTTGGCCAAATGCTTGGCATTATACTTATCAATGAAAATAACGAGCCGTTTTTGGCAGCTCACCGCCATGTTTCAAGTGCATTAATGACCCAAATCATTAATGCACCAGGAATTATTCGTGGTGCCGTTGACATGGTTTTAAATAATTATGATTCTCAGATGTCTATTTACAATACGTCACAACCAAGCATCATGACGAGTCATTTAATCCAGAGTTTTGGGAATATGATTGGGGCATCCCTCAGTGATAATGGCAAACATATCGGCATCATCTTGACTTCCCGACCATTTGGCGGGCCCACCCCATATACGCCACGCGACATCCAAATCTTACATACTGTAGCCAATCAATTGTCCCGCGCTATTACCAATGCCCACTTGCATCAGTCGCTCCAAGTTGCGGCGGAGCGTTATATCAATCTCTATGAGGACACCGAAGAGATTCGTTCACATCTTTCTTCAATAATCGAAAATTCGCCTGATATTTTGATGTTGTGTAATCGTACAAGTTTAACCTTGAATATCCTCAACAAGCGTCCAGTGGTGTTGCTCGGCTATGACCCCGAAACCATCCAAGGTGCCAATTTGTTATCACTTTGTCATATCGACAATCAAGACCAATTTATTATTCATATCGAACGCCTCAAATTACAAGCATCATATAATTTCGAATTTACCTTACTCCGTGGCGATAAACAATCGTTTACTGCACTTATTTCGAGCAGTATTGTCAACAACCAAGATATTTTGCTTGTTATCAAAGACATCACACCAATGCGGCAACTCGAAAACCGCATCAAACAACGCGAAAAATTTGTCTCACTCGGACAAATGATTGCCGGCGTAGCCCATGAACTCAACAATCCAATTGCAGTAATTCGTGGCATCACGCAATTACAATTAATGCAACCACACGACGAACAGCTCCAAAAAGACTTACATACAATCGATCAAACATCCCAACGTGCAGGTCGGATACTCAAGCAGCTCCGGTCACTCGTACAACCGCAAACGAGCCAGCATAGTGCCGTTGATGTCGTACAACTCATTCAGCATATTACGAACCAATATCAGGTGATTTTTGCCGAAGCAGAAATCACCTGTACCGTGCATACCTATCCAAACGAAAGCTACATTATCTTGGGGCAAGATTCACAAATTGAGCAGATTTTTGTCAATTTGATTGACAATGCGGTCCATGCCATGCGCAATGTCAGTACCCCACGCGAACTCACCATTTCGTTTATCGCGGCGCCCAAAATCATCACAATGTTTATTGATGACACCGGCAGTGGCATCGACAAAGGCGCCAGTGAATATATTTTTGATCCGTTTTATACCACACGCAAAATTGGTGAAGGACTCGGGTTAGGGCTTGCGATTGTACACGCCATCATCCAACAACACCATGGCACGATTGTGTTTCAGCAACGTCCAATCAGAGGCACCCGGTTTATCATTGAACTACCAACCCTCGACGCAATCCGCATTCGCGTTGCACAACAAACAATGGCAACGGAGTTTTATATCAGTATTTGTAGTAAGATACGTGAACTCACCACAACGCCACTCATTGAAGTCGAAAGTACCACAGACAGCCATGATTTACTCATCATTGATGAGCAATTGCTCATGTCGTTACAAGACATACCCGAAACCACGGTCATCTGCGTCATCAGCCGCACCACTGCAACGATACCGTTGCATCACCCCCATCGCATCATCCGGACGTCGGTACAAATGAACGAACTACAACTCAAACAACAGATGCAAATTCTTGTATCGTTACTCAATCAAGTTACCAAGTAAGGAACAATTCCCATGCAAATTATGCTCCAAGAAACACCCGCAATTCGCCTGCACCCCGATGACAATATTGCCATCGCGCTCGTCCCGTTGAGTACTGGACGGCAATTAACCATTGCGGGCTATACCATCCAACTCGCAAGCACTATTAGTGCCGGCCACAAAATTGCGTTAACGACGATTGAGCTTGCCGCACCGATTCGCCGCTACGGTCAAATCATCGGCTTTGCCACCCAACCAATCCAAGCAGGCCAACACATCCACACGCATAATTTGAGTGTGGCAAGTATGCAACTCGATTACGCCACCGGCAGTGATATTCGCGATATCCCAACCCCGGCGACACCCCGCACATTTGACGGCTACGTGCGGGCCGACGGCAGTGCCGGTACGCGCAACACCGTTGCCGTCATCGCCACCGTCAATTGTTCCTCACACACCGTCCGCAAAATCGTCGAGCGTGCCAAACACGAGTTATTACCCCACTACCCCAACGTCACCGACATCATCGTGCTGAGCCACAAACATGGCTGTGCCACCCGCGACGGCAGCCCCGAACTAGGCATGCTCCAACGTACCCTCGCCGGATTTGCCCACAATCCCAATGTGGCTGGGTATTTGTTTGTCGGATTGGGCTGCGAAACCAATCAATTCGAGTCACTCTTCCAAGCCCACCGCGCCCGCTTCGGGAGCAACAAATTACCGGCCTACCTCGCCATCCAAGACGAAGGCGGCGTAGCGGCCACCATCGAACTCGGTATTAAATCACTCGAACCAGTCCTGCAACTCGCCAACCAACACACCCGCCAGCCAGTACCACTCAGTAAGCTTTCACTGGCATTACAATGCGGTGGTAGCGATGGATTTAGTGGTATCAGCGCCAATCCGGCCCTCGGACATGCCGTCGACCTGCTCGTCCAACACGGCGGGACTGCAGTGCTCAGCGAAACTCCCGAAATATATGGTGCCGAACATTTGCTCACGAGTCGCGCCGTCAATCAAGCAGTGGCCGACAAACTCATCGAACGCATCCATTGGTGGGAAGAATACACCCAACGCGAAGGCTTTGAAATCGACAACAACCCCAGCCACGGCAACAAAGCTGGTGGACTTACTACCATCTACGAAAAATCCCTCGGTGCCGTCGCCAAAGGTGGTAGCATGCCACTCCAAGCCGTCTATGAATACGCCGCCCCTATCACCAGCACCGGGTTTGTTTATATGGATACCCCCGGCTACGATCCCGTATCGGCCACAGGCCAAGTCGCCGGCGGCTGCAACATCATCGCCTTTACCACGGGACGCGGCAGCTGCTTTGGCTTCAAACCAGTCCCGAGTATCAAAATCGCTACCAATTCCACTACCTACGAACGGATGCGCCCTGACATGGATATCAACGCCGGCACCATCATTACCGGCCACGAATCGATTACCCAAGTGGGCGAACGAATTTTTGAACTGTTGATTGCCGTGGCCTCTGGTCAAGCCAGCCTCAGTGAAGCCCAAGACATCGGCGAAGAAGAATTCAATCCGTGGATGCTCGGCGCAACCATGTAATCTCGCCCAAGCCCAGCGTGTATCCGTTACACGCTGGGCTGTTTGCTGCCAGGTGTCGGCGCCAAATGCCTGACATACAACCCAATCCCAGCACAGACAAACAATGGGATACTAAAAATATTAATCACGGGGAAGCTCACAAACGGCGTCACCATCAACGCAAATCCAATGGTTTCAGGTAAATGGTGCACAAACAACGCCGTGCGTTGACGCAACGTGAAGTTGCGCCGCCCCATCGACGCATCAGTATAATCGAGCAATGTGGTAAATCCACTCCCCACCAGTACCCACAATACCCCCGCAAATGACCCAATTACCGGCACAAATTGAATTACTACACCAATTACCCAAATTACTGCCAACAATACAATTTTGCGCATTTCAAACCAAATCGCCGTGATAATACTCCAGACAAATGACATATCAGGAGTGTCGTCATATGCCAAATACTTTCGATCAAAACGTTCGGCGATAATCGCATAAAACGGGCTGCCAATAATCGTCCCCAACCGCACCGCCATGAACGTGACAAATACAAATGCCACAATGTCAAGGATGCGACGAATGCCCGGTACAATCCAATGCCAATCTAGTGGCAAGCGGCTATCAATCAGCGTCGTAAATTGGGCAATCAAATACCCCGATAATCCATAGCGAAACAGCAAATAGACAAACGTAATATTCAGCATTACCGGTATCACAATATAGCGCCGTGCCTTGATTTGGCGCAATTCTTCCCATGCCTGCCACGGCAACATCATTCCTGCCCAAACGCGTTGAATCATTACTTCAATTCCTTATGTACTAATTGATATTGACTAATTCTACTGTACCAACCTATACCACATCGTGGCGGGATGTGGTTACAAACATCCATGACAAAATTCAAATTGAACAAATATTAGCTTGGAATCGTCACTATGTATGTTATGCTACGTATATAATTTTATACATCATACTAAATTCGTATTTACGCTATTTGCAAAGGATTTCTATGTCACGCAAATTATCAATCATTTGGATTCTGTTCCTTGTTATCGCCTTGAGCGGCAATTACACCAGTGCAACGGCCCAAACAGCAACTGACACCGATGTAGCTCAGCAACTTGCAAGCGATACCCAAAATGGCGCCAAAATCTGGCAAAGCGACACAACCAACCCGGCAAAATTCATCACCATCCCAGCGCAAAACGCCGTACCCAAGCCACGTAGCCTCGCCACTGATGCCAGTGACGAACAAATCGCCCGGGCTTTTTTGGGGAACTACGGCCAAATCGTCGGCGTGCGTAGCCAACAAACCGAACTTACCTTGCTCAAACAAGAACGCACCGCCAATGCGGATGGCTTTGTGCGCTTCCAGCAGGTCTATCGCACCATCCCCGTGATGGGCGGCGAACTCAACGTCCATGTCAACCAACAACGCAATGTCACCTCCGTCAATGGCGAAATTTTGCCAAATATCACGCTCAATACCACGCCCAGCATTGATAGCGACAACGCAAGCACCATTGCCCGCAACTACATCGCCAAACAATACGGTATAGCCGCCGACACACTGAGCGTAGCCAAATCGACATTGTGGATCTACAACCCGCAACTCCTCGGTGGCCCCGGCACCCAAATCACCACCCTCAATTGGCGTACCGAAGTGCGTGGCCAACGCGGCGCAGACCCAATTCGCGAACTCGTACTCGTCAACGCCAACAATGGTATTGTGACACTGCACTTCAATCAAATCGCATATGCCCTCAATCAACGGGTGTGTAATGGCAATGGCGCCATGGATACCGATTATGATTCAAATAACAACTGTAGTACTGATGCCAAAGCTGCGCGGCTCAATGGAGCACCAGTGGTCAATACTGATGTTAATTTGGCATGGGACTATACCAAAGCAACCTATGACTTTTTTTATACTGTCCTTGGTCGTGATAGTATCGACAACAAAGGCATGCGCTTGATTTCGTTGGTCAATTACTGCCCTAAAGGCGAAGTATGCCCCTACGAAAACGCCTATTGGAACGGTGTCCAGATGACCTATGGTGCGGGCTTCGCTGCTGCAGACGATGTGGTTGCGCACGAATTAACCCACGGCATCACCGAACGTACCGCTGCCCTCTTTTATTATTTCCAATCAGGTGCCATCAACGAATCCATGTCTGACGTGTTTGGCGAATTAGTCGACCAATCATTTGTCGGCAGTAGCAACGATGACCCCAGCGTAAAATGGCAGATGGGTGAAGATTTGCCGATTGGCGCAATCCGCTCAATGTCGAATCCTGCGACCTACCTACAACCTGACAAAATGACTGATACAGATTATTATGTCAATTTTACAAACCCATATTATCCAAGTGATGGCGACAGCAATGATGCGGGCGGCGTTCATACCAACAGCGGCGTCAACAACAAAGCCGCGTATTTGATGACCGATGGCGCTACATTCAACGGTCAAACCATCACCGGGATTGGTAGCACCAAAGTCGCCCAACTCTATTACCGCGTCTTGACCACCTATTTAACCTCGGGCAGCGATTATTACGATCTCGGCGTGGCCCTCAACACCGCCTGTAGTGACTTGGTCAACCTCGGTATCGCCAGTATGTCGACTGCCGATTGTACTGAGGTTGCAAAAGCAGTTACTGCCACCGAAATGCTTACCACCCCAACCAATGCCCCTGCCACCGATGCCGCACTGTGTAGCGCTGGGCAAACACCCGTCAATGTCTGGTCAGATAATTTCGAAATCGCTACCAGTGGTAATTGGGTCGCCCAGAAGCCCAAAGTGGTGTGGTACAACCCCGGTAGCCTCGACATCTATGGCAACGGCAAATACGCCACCAGTGGTGTCGGTAATTTGTGGGGCTACAATTTAGGCTCGACCACCGACAGCTCTATCAATATGTTCAAAAATTTTACGATTCCCACAGGGGCATTTTTGACCTTCAAACATTCGTTTGAGTTTGAAAGTAGCAATTATACCTCGCCTACCGCGGAATTCTTTGATGGTGGTGTCTTGGAATACAGCATCAATAATTCTGCGACGTGGACTGACGCCGGAGCATACATCACCACCAACGGCTACAACGGAACTGTCACCGCTACGGGTACAGCCCCAGGGGTCAGTAGCACAAATATCCTCAAAACTCGCCAGGCATTCGTCGGTGCCAGTAGCGGCTATATATCGAGCAAAGTCAACTTGAGTACGCTGGCAGGCAGTCCGGTACGCTTCCGATTCCGCATCGGCACTGATGCAGCAGGGGATAATTATGGTTGGTACATCGATGACATGCGGATTTACAAATGTCTCGCTGATACTACCACCGCCAAGACTACGGCAGTCGGGACAGATCACAGCTGTACCATCACCAATGACGGCAATGCCTGGTGCTGGGGTCGCAATCGCTTTGGCCAACTCGGTGACAACTCTGTAAGTGCCAAATCAACTCGCGCATCGCTCGTCACCCAACCATCGCTCGCAGGTTTCACCTCGATTGCAACCAGTAATAGCCACACCTGCGCCCGTACCAGTGACGGTAGTGCCTGGTGCTGGGGTGACAACAGTAGCGGTCAGCTCGGTGATGGCACTACCACCGATTCGAGTGGTGCCGTACAAGTCACTACCGACAGTGGTGGCACATTCCTCACCAACGTCAGTGCCATCAGCGTCGGCACCAATGCCAGCTGTGCCCTCAAAAGCAATGGTACGGTGTGGTGTTGGGGCGATAACGGTGAAGGTCAATTAGGCGACCGCACCAGCGATAGTTCCAGTTTTGCCGTCCAAGTCGAAAAAGCATCCAAAACCACACTCAGCACCGTTACTGCCATTAGTGTGGGCACCGATCACGCCTGTGCAGTCCTCAGTGACAAAAGTGCCTGGTGCTGGGGTGACAACAGCGATGGCGCTACCGGTGCCGGCACCGCAGTTGCCAGAGAAGGCGCCGTACGGGTCACCAAAGCCGCAAATGCGGTGTTTACCAACGTGGTTGCCATTAGCGCTGGGAATGCGCATACCTGCGCCCTCCTTGGTGACAAAACCGTCTGGTGTTGGGGGCTCAATGCCTACGGCCAACTGGGCAATGGGTCAACCACCACCAGCTTGGTCGCAGTATCCGCCGGACTCACCAATATCGCAATCCTCGGCCAAAGTACCGGCAATCACACCTGTGTCGTCTCTGCAACCAACATCCTCTCCTGTTGGGGTGCCAACACATCCGGCCAACTCGGTGATGGCACGATTGCCGCCAAAACCCGCGCTGTGGCACTCAAAACCACCTATGCAGCCACCACCGGCACCATCACAGGTGTCAGTAGCGGGGGCAAACAAACTTGCCTAAGCAACACCATGGGCGAAGTATGGTGCTGGGGCCGCAATAGTAATGGGCAACTGGGCAACAACAGTACACAAAATTCACTCGTACCCGTCAAAGTTATCAATACGAACGATGTCCTGTTTGGCAACTAACTGATCCGCACCCGCATAATCACAAAAACTCCACCGGACACTTGCAGTCCCGTGGAGTTTTTGTTATAGTTATGCACAACAATTGCACACCTTCAGGGCGGGGCGAAATTCCCCACCGGCGGTAAGTCTAACGACAAGCCCGCGAGCGGTTACGGCCGCATGACACCGGTGCGACTCCGGGGCCGACGGTATAGTCCGGATGAAAGAAGGGCGTGTGTATCCATTGCATGCCATACCCTGTGCGTACAGGGTGTGGGTGTATGTGTACGCGCAACCACCCTGATGCTGTACCAAGAGGGTGGTTTTTTGTGCATGATTTTGATCCCCACGCATACGCACAGGCATTTAAACTCGCAACCCTCGTACGGGGGCGCACCAGCCCCAACCCCCCGGTAGGGGCGGTGGTCGTGCGTGACGGGCACGTTATCGGCAGTGGCGCAACACAGCCGCCAGGTGGGCCACATGCCGAGCGCATGGCACTCGCCATGGCAGGCGCTGCAGCCTGTGGCGCTGATTTATATGTCACCCTCGAGCCGTGTACATTCCATGGCCGTACACCTGCCTGCACCGACGCCATCATCGCCGCCGGGATTCGCCGTGTCTATTATGGGTTTCGTGATTGCGATCCACGGATGCCCAGCAACGGCGCCCAAAGCATCCTTGCGCCCCACGGCATCGACGTCATCCACGTCACCCCACCCCAACCCCAGTCGCAACATGCCTTGCATCTCGCGCCGTTTGTGTGGCGCATCCAACACCAACGCCCCTTTGTGACCCTCAAATACGCCATGAGCCTCGATGGCAAAATCGCCACACATAGCGGCGTAAGCCAATGGATTAGTCATGAACACAGCCGCGCCCACGTGCACCAAATTCGTGCCAGCGTCGATGCGATTCTGACGGGGAGCGGTACTGCCTGTACCGACAATCCCCGGCTTACCGTGCGCCATACGAGTCAGGTATCGTCGCATACCCCATTGCGCGTGTTGCTTGATAGCAACGGACAAACCCCCACCACATCACATATTTTCGACACCACCATGGCTCCCACTATTGTGTTTACGAGTCAGCAATCACCCCAAGATTGGCGTGACACCTTGGCACACCAAGGCGTGCAAATCCACGTAAGCAACAGCGCACCAGTCCCGCTCCGCGATGTCCTCGCCCAACTCCATACCATGGGTATCAATCATGTGCTCGTAGAAGCGGGTAGTCGGTTGGCTGGCGCTTTGGCCGATGCCGACTTGATTGATGAAGTCCATGCCTTTATTGCACCTGGATTTATCGGCAATCCTGCTGCACCTGGTCCGATAGGTGGCGCCGGGATTAGCCAATTAGTCGATTGGCAACGCTTCACCATCATCGACGTCCATCACAGCGCAGCTGATGTGCATATTCACGCCTGTCGCCCCAGTATTTTCACCCATTGAAAACTAGCCAAAGGATGACACTCATGTTTACCGGAATCGTCGAAGAACAAGGCACTATCGTCACCGCCCATACCGGCCACGACCGTGACAACACCCTGTTGATTCAGGCCAATGACGTGCTCCAAGGGACGCGCATCGGCGATAGTATTAGTGTGGCTGGTGTCTGTTTGACGGTCACAGAGCACTCAGACACGCAGTTTTTGGTGGGGCTGTCCCCTGAAACACTACGCTGCACCAATCTGGGCACGCTCCGCAACGGTGACCCCGTCAACCTCGAACGGGCGCTGACCTATGGGGGACGGATGGGCGGGCACTACGTGCAAGGCCATATCGACGGCATCGCCCATATCACAGCGATACGCCACGAAGGCGAATCAAAGTTCATCACCATCACGCCCCCACGTGATTTATTGAAATACATCGTCATGAAGGGCTATATCGCCATCGACGGCGTCAGTCTCACGATTGCCGCTCTCGACGATACCAGCTTTGGGATTGCCATGATTGCGCATACCCAAACAGTCGTCACCATGGGGCAACAAGTGGTGGGCACACCCGTCAACATCGAAGTCGATATCATGGCCAAATATGTGGAACGCATCAGTAGCATGTATGGAGGCGTCTATGTTCGCTAGTATCGAGACGGCACTGTCGGCGCTCGCACGTGGTCAAATGATTGTCGTTGTCGACGATGAAGCACGCGAAAACGAAGGCGATTTGCTCATGCTCGCCGAATACGCCGATGCCCAAGCCATTGCATTTATGGCGGTGCATGGGCGCGGACTGATCTGCCTCGCACTCGCCGAGGAGATTTGTGATGCCTTAGCGTTAGCGCCGATGTGTGCTGACAATCAGTCACGCACCGGCACGGCATTCACCGTGTCGATTGAAGCCGCCAGCGGGGTCACCACGGGAATCTCGGCAGCGGATCGCGCCCATACCATTGCCGTCGCCATTGCGCCACACAGTACGCCAACCGACATCGCCAGACCCGGGCATGTCTTTCCGTTGCGCGCCCGCCAAGGAGGAGTCCTCACCCGCCAAGGTCACACCGAAGCAGGGGTCGATTTTGCCCAGATCCTCGGTCACCGCCCGGCTGCTGTCATCTGCGAAATCATGAACGACGATGGCACTATGGCCCGCCGCCCTCAATTAGAACAATTCTGTCAACGCCATCAGCTCATCATGACCAGCGTGGCACAACTCGTTGCTTACCGCCATGCAATGATGAATCAATATGTAGCCGTAATGACGCAGTAGTTTTTGTAAACAATAGGAGAGACTCATGCCACAGTACACCGGACATTTTGTGGGAACTGGTTTACGCATCGCCATTGTGGTCAGCCGCTGGAACGACATCATCACCCAACGCTTACTCGACGGCGCCCTCGACGGGCTCGCCCGCCATGGTGTCGACACCGATACGGTCGATGTGGCCTGGGTACCTGGCTCATTCGAAATCCCCGTGATTGCCAAAAAACTAGCCCAGAGCAACCGCTATGATGCCATCATTACCCTCGGGTGTGTCATCCGTGGCGCCACTAGCCACTACGACCATGTCACCGCCGGCGTTACTGCCGGTGTCGCCCAAGTCAGCACACAAACTGGCGTACCATGTATTTTTGGCTTAGTCACCACCGAAACAATCGAACAAGCCATCGAACGCGCCGGTAGCAAAATGGGCAACAAAGGATTTGAAGCCGCAACCGCTGCCATCGAAATGGCCACCTTGCTGAACGCATTGTCCGAATCCGAATAAGCCGCCATTTCCATGGCGCGTGGCACTGCTGATGCATGAATACACAATGCATCAGCAGTTTTTTTGCATTCCCCTGCCCCACACGTGGCATATAAGCAAGGTACAATGCTCACATAGTCTTTTATCGAGGCAGTATGGTCACCAAACGGTTGTATTTATATGGGGCACATGACTGGTCAATGATTGTGACCTTTTTGTTGTATGTGCACACTGCGTTAATTTTTAGTGTTATCAATGTGGCCTGGATTGATTTAATCCGCGAGTTGGGCATTTCGTATACATTTGTCGGTTTGATTGCTGTGGTGGGTGCCGGACTCAGCATGGTGTCGATGTTACTCGGTGGCAGTATTGTGGGACGCTTTGGTGCCCGCAAAACCCTCATCGTCACCGTGCCAATTTTGGTCATATCACATGCTTGTCTCGCCCTCGCGCCGTCACAAACCATGTTGTTTGCCGTCAATGTGGGCTGGGGGATAGGGTTCGGCGCTATGCTCGTCGCCTGCACGACCGTCATCATTGATTGGGAACGGGAACGGCGCAAACGCATCATCGACCCCTTCCAAGCCTCATGGAATATCGCCTCTATTGTGGGCGCACTGCTGGGTGGTTATCTGCTAAGCATCGGCTGGACATTCATTTCGGTGATGTGGTTGGCTAGTTTCACCAGCATCCCCATTTGGATTATGATTGTATTTGCTAAATTCCCTGGTTCGGGGGTGGTTGAAGAATCCGGACATCCCTTCGAAGCGCTGCGCGTCATCGGTCAATATCGCGAATTAGCGCTACTCGGGTTTATGATTGTAGTGGTCACCTTCGCATCGAACATCGGCCAAACGTGGTCACCGATTTACCTCGATACACTAGGCGCAAATCCAATGGTTAGTGGCGCGGCCTTAGCGGGATTCCAATCAGCCACAGCCTTGTTTCGCCTGATAAACGGGCTCTTAGTCACCCGCCATGGAGCTCGCGCCGTGTTGATGGTGGCCGCGGTTACTATGATTGGGGCGGCAAGTATGCTACTGTTGAGCCGCGATCAATATGTGGTGTTTGCCGCGTTTATCTTGCTCGGCGCATCGATTGCCGGAGCCACACCCACAGCCATTACGTTAGGGGTGCAACTCGCCCCCACCCGTACCGCCGCTGTCAGTGCTGGTATTTTGACCCTCGGCGAAGTGGGATACACGATTAGCACGCCCATTCTGGGCTGGCTCGGTGACAAATTCAGCCTACAATGGGCGCTAGGGACTGCCTTACCATGCGGACTTTTGATGCTGATTGCGGTGCTTTTTTTGCCACGCAAAATCATCACACCGGTGCCTGAAACTCCGGCATTATCGTAGTACAATACCCGTAACAGGGAGGAACGACGATGCACACCGTTTGGCAACAACACTATATCCGCGGATTCCTCGCCATTGCCGTTGTATTGGCGTTACCGTGGAGTTGTGTCGTGCATTGTGCCCCCCAAATGCTGCCGGCCCACCACAGCCAATTTGTCTGTGATATGACCCAGACAACTCCAACAATTACCAGCGCTCACCAATTCACCACCAGCACGCACCTCCCGAGTGCCCTCCATGTCGCCATTTGGATAGGTGCGGCGATATTTTTGTTCCGTCAACTAAGCTACCGTTATACGCTATTAATCCCCATTTTATTTGGCATCCGCCCCACACCAGCCCTCCATCCCCCCCAATTTCACCCCCGCGCATTTTCTTTTTGATAAAAAAACAGGGAGCACCGAGATGAATATTATTCGCACGCGCCAACTCTTCGTGGCGTGCCTGTTGCTGTTGGTTCTGCTCAGCGGTTGTGGTTCGTATCAATTCAAAAACACCCAGCTCACGCCACCAGATCCGGCGTATGATTTTGCGTTGACCGACCAAAACAACCAACCCTTTACGCTCAATAGCCAACGTGGCAAAGTGGTCATAATCTTTTTTGGGTATACCAATTGTCCCGATATTTGCCCTGCCACCTTGTCGGATATGCAGATATTGCGCAACCGGTTAGACAGCCAACAAGACAACGTGACCATGGTGTTTATCACTGTCGACCCCGAGCGTGATACCGTCACCCGCCTCAAACAATTCGTCGACCGCTTTGACAGCCACATCGTGGCACTCACCGGCGACCCCACCACCCTGGCCCAGGTCTACACAGCCTATGGTGCCGGAGCGCAACGCCGTGAATTACCCGATTCGGCCCTCAAATACGCCATGGATCACACCTCGACCCTCACCGTCATCGACAAACAAGGCCAACGCCGACTGTTGATTGGGTTTGGCAGTGACCTGACCGATACCCAAAACGATATTACCGCCCTCATCAATGAATAGCATTTGGCATTAGCCATATGAATAGGATTACCGCATGTTTGCACGCATTACCATCCTCATCCTCATCGTTCACTTGTTGGTTGCCTGTGGCAACACCACTACCTCGACCGCACCAGTCAGCACGCCAGTAGCCAGTATACAAACCCTCAGCATCAGCGATGCCTGGGTCCGCAGTAGCCCGAGTGGCGACAATAGCGCCGCCTACCTGACCATCACCAATAGTGGTGCAGCCGACACCCTGATTGCCGCCAAAGGCAATGTTGCCATGATGATCGAATTACACACCGTCACCAACGACAATGGCATGATGAATATGCACCCTGCCGAGGGCGGCGTCCCAATCCCCGCCAACAGCACCCAAATGCTGAAATCGGGAGGCTTCCACGTCATGATTATGGGGCTTACGAGCGACCTCACCAAAGGGCAAACAATCCAACTCACCCTCACCTTCCAAAACGCCGGTGCCGTAGTGGTGCCATTTGAGGTCCGCTAATGTGGCGGTATGCCCTGATTATCGTCATTATCACGGGGATTATCGCCACGGGATAC
>CAISXI010000437.1 GCA_903889425.1 uncultured Roseiflexaceae bacterium
AGCCAGCCCCAATCGAGCATGCCACCCCAATTACCGTTCAGCCACCTGACCTTTGATGACGTCAGCATCACCCAAGGGGCGGTCACCATCGGCTGTAGTGGGGCAGGGTGTCCGGTGGTCAGCTACCCCAATCGGAGCATTGTGCCCCGCCCCAGCGAGCGCATGGCCTCGTTCAAAATGCAACCGTTGCGCGGGCTGACGGTGCGCAGTACAGCCGGTATTGCCAGTGGCAACGACAGCACCTTGCAGTTTTGGAGTTATTTTGCCCTGCCGAGTCGCACCGAAGCCCTCGTGACCCAGCTCCAAGCCAACCGTCCCAGCATTACGGTGAGTAGTAGCGAAATCAACTATGCAGGCATCAGGTATAGCCATCAAATCAATCGCTTCCCCCCCAATCAATGGCACCATTATGCCTTTGTCAAAAGCGGCACCCAGCTACTGATGTACATCGATGGCAATCAAGTGGCGAGTGGCACAGCCGCCGCCAGCCTGCTCCCCTTCCGGGTGGGCAACGGTAGCCCGCTGTATGCCGGCATGATGGCCACCCCAAATGGCGAGTTTGCCGCACTCGAGCTCCACAACCAAGCGTTGAGTGCCGACGCCATCGTGCAACGTTATATGCAAGGCGTACCAGCGGCCAATGTTATGCCCACCGCCACGGCCACGATGTCGTTGACCCCTAGTGTGACGCAGCCGCCCCAACAGACGCTCACCGCCAGTCGGACTATCGCCGTCGCCATGGCCAGCAAAACGGCGGTGGCGTTGACCAATACGAGTATCAAGGTGGTGAGCCAAACTGCCGCCCCCAAAGCGACCCAGAGCCGCGTGGCCCAATTGGATCTGACCAAAGTGGCCAGTACCGTCACACGCTGGGCGGCCTACGCCCGTACCGATGTGGCCATCACCACCCGTTCGCCGGTGGCCACCAAAGTCCCCCCTATCGTTTATCCGACCCGGGTACCCTCACTGGTTATTTTGGCAACTACGCACACGGCAACACTGAGCATGACGGCCAATCCCAAGTTTTCACCGACGTCCACGGTCACGAGCACTCGCACCCACACGCCATCGCGCACGCAAACCGTGACACAGACGGCATCGGCGACCGCAGCCGCAGTGGCGACCCGCACCGCCAAAATCACTGTGACGGATGTGCCCTCACCGACATTTGAGACCAAGGCCACCGCAACATTGGCCAAATTCACGGCTACGAGTACCAAAACGGCCACTAGCACCAAAACAGTCGCAATGCCCATCGACACGGTGGCACTGAGCGACTTACCCACCGGCATGCTCTACCGGGCCATGCAACACCTTTATGACTCGCGTGCCATGGCGGCGGGAGCCTGGGACAATACCTACATCAGCCCGGTGGCGTACCCGTTTTATCGCCCCGACATCGGTCAAGGCAAGGTGCCGGCCTACTACGAAATCGCCGTGTTTAGCGATAGCGCTCGCACCAAACCGGCCGGGTACCTGCTGTTGACCAACCCCACTGACGCCACACCGGGCACTGGCCAAATCGACTTCCCCGTGGCGCATTGGGATAGTCGTGGCGAGGCCGTCAGTACGCTACTGATAAAAAACGCCAAAGCGGCTGGTACGGGTAGTGCAACATTGTGGAAGCTCGATGCCTTGAGTTATCTGCTGGTGCAAAACAACACCGTCATCAGCAACCTCGGCGACATCCCACCAGTCATGGTGGGGCTCGATCAAACGACATTCGACACCTATGCCACGGGCAATAATGCCTTGAGCGAACTCACGTGGAGCCCCAACAACAATGCCGACCCCGATAACCTGTACAAATACACGGGGGGCGTGGTAACCACCAAGGGGCCTCAAGCCAAAGATGTAGCGGGCATCATCAGCTACAACACCGAAATCAATCCGCTGAGTGATTTTGCCAGCTACCAAGCCGTGTATGCAACGACATTTGCACCGCTCATCAAAAACCTGCGTGAACGCACCATCAAGCATTGGAATCTAGAAGCGCAAATCAATCCAGAAGCCGGCGTGTTTAATGTGGCGGCACCCGCAGAAAGCACCACTACCCTCGTGATCCCGTTTGCGGGCATGACCAGCAAAAACATCGTCGTCAACGACCCAGATGGCATCATCACGACCATGACCATGGGCAACAACACGGTGGGCGGCTTCCCCACGTTCAATTTCACTACCCGCACCCGCAACGGCGACGAAATGCCACGGGCCATCGTGTATGTGATGGATGGCCAACAAATCCGGGGCAAATGGTACCTCTACTTGTACCCCCACGAATTCACGGTGACAGCGCCGGTGAGTAGCAAAAACCGCTCACACAATTGGTCGGCCTGGACCTTTTTTGATGCAGGCAGTGTCGCAGACCAGCGTGACTACGACCAATTCACATACGGCACTTATTTTTCATCAATAGGTGCGGCATGTAAATCAGGGTGTGGGGCCACGGCCTGGATGATGCTGTTTGGCTGGGCCGACTACAAAAGCTCCATCCCCGGCAGTGGGATTTTTCGCTATAACACCTACCGCGAAGGGGGCACCAATACGGGGAGTGGTACGAGTGCGGGTGGTGTAGCGCCCAAATCAATGTATGTGGGCACGGCGGTCAACCCGGGGCTCCGCAACGCGGTTTTGTATATCCGCGGGCGGATGGGCTCTGTCTGTCAGGTCACCGGGGCCAGCTCTACTTTGCCTGCCCAAATGGATAACGCGCGCTCCTATTTGAGTTATGTGGGTACCGGCTTGGGGATTGACGTGAGCTACAACGTCTTTTTCGTTGCCGAAAATCGCATCAAAAAC
>CAISXI010000438.1 GCA_903889425.1 uncultured Roseiflexaceae bacterium
GTGTTTGTTCTGGTCAATGTTGCGCTATTGGTTGCGGTGTTTGTTCTGGTCAATGTTGCGCTATTGGTTGCGGTGTTTGTTCTGGTCAATGTTGCGCTATTGGTTGCTGTCGCAGTACTTGTAGCGGTAGGAGATGGTGTGACTGACGTATTGTAGCCAACCTCACGGATAATGACGACACCCGCGACACCTGCACGTCCGTTCCGAATAGTTGATCCCGCTGGAATAGACGTGAAGCTTCCCCCACCGCCACCTGCGCCATAACCCACACCATTATTCCCTGCGGCAGTATCGCCACCATTCCCACCGCCTGAAAATGACATTGGGGCAAGCGCTATCATTGAATTGGCATAAGCATTGCCGCCTGTGTTTGCAGCCGTGTTATTACCGAGGAAATTGCGACCATAGCCACCGGAGCCTGATTGTGGCGCACCTCCGTTACCTGCTGCTGCAATAGAAGCGCCACCGCGATTATTGTTGGGACAACTTGCTGATCCTAATATGTAGTTGCACGGAAGACCGCCATTTCCGCCATATGCGTAGCCAGCTGTGCCTGCGATGACATTGGGTATTACTATGGTCGTGTACGCACCCACAGTGCCAGTTTTACTTGCATTAGTCCCACCACCGCCACCGGCACCAATCGTAATATCAATTAAATTTCCCGCAACGACCGCAATATTTCGGTTGTACCAAATTTGGCCACCGCTGCCGCCGCCGCCACCATTATAGCCACCACCACCACCGCCACCGGTCATGAGCACGTCGATTTTGTTGACATTACTCGGTACTGTCCATGTACAGGTAGTCGTATTGGTAAATATATAGGTCGCGGTGGCATTTCGTTCTATCGTTGGGGTACAGGCCACCGCTGCAGGCTTACTAATCTGCCCGGACGTGGTCAATTGACTCCCCACTGCACGCGGTTGCGTGGTTGGCTGTGGTTGTGGGATGTACGGAGGCTGTGGCGCTGCCAACGCAGGTGTCACATTCAGTACGATACTTAGGACAATCAGGATGATGTTGATGAGTTTATTTGGAAATTGTTTCATGGTAATCATCCTATTTCCCTACGACAGTGGTCGATGACAGCGGCTGATTGTTGGGAAGTGGACTGGCGTTGCTGAGTAGCGGCACAAAGAGTTGATTATAACTCTGTGTGGTATCAAAGGTACCGGTGTAGGTATTACTCCCTGCACTATTTGTCACGGTCATCGTGTACCTATAGCGTCTATACGGGATGAGATTGGTAAATGTGACGGTTTGTGGAATCGGACTATCACTTGCTTGAATGATAGTGGTGTTGACTTGAGTTGAACTCATGTGGTTGGTGATAATCGGGGAGTAATTGGTGGTAATCCCGCCCGTGAAGCCTCCTGCAATTAAGTTCGCGCCATAACAACACACTTTTCCGTTAAGTGTCCGTTGCCCCCACATATAGATGGCCCCGCTATAGCTAATTGCCACACTATTCGAGCGATAGGCGGTGATGGCGACGACATCATCGAATTTATAGAATTGTGTACATGGACTATCGGTATTGAGACAATAACTAGGCAATTGCGTTTGATTCAGATTGTTTCTGCCCCAGCTAATCACCTGCCCGTCTTGCCGGAGTGCCAGCACATGTTGATCACCTACTGCGATTTGGGCGATTTGGTTGGTTGCGCTGATCGGGACGGTCGTTTGGCCATAGTCGTTATTGCCCCAGGCAATGACGCGGCCGTTATTGGTGAGTGCCACACTAAAGTTATCGCCGGCACCAATCTGACTAACGCCCATTTGGGCCGCCACGGGGATGGTGCTTTCGCCATTGGTATTACTCCCCCATGCCGTCAGCTTGCCTGATTTGAGTACCGCCAAATAATGACTCTTGCCGGCAGCAATACTCACTGCTTGGGTGGGGCTGACGATGGTGGTGGCCGCACTGGAGGTAAAGTCAGTGATGATACCAGTATTTGAAAGGACGAGTAAGTGCGGGTTGGCTGGGTCTGCACCGATGGCGAATTGCCGTACGTTCTTGAGTGGTTGGAGAATTCCAAACGTATAATCACTTCTATACGCGCTGCCCCACGCCCAGGTCGTCATCGTTCCGGTATTGTCGAGTGCCACGGCGCTTGCTTCGTTCATGCCGAGTTGCTTGAGGAATACTGCTTGCACGGATGCTGGGATGTATTGTTGTGTATTTGGTGTGAACCACGCAATGGTCGAAGAGTCACTAATAGTCTCAGCCTCAGGTGCCGCAGATTTTTCCAGTTGTACCGTTGTGTTGATAGTGGTTTCGCCTTTGCCGGTATCGACTTGGTATTTAAATGTGGCGCTATCGTTGCTATTGGTGGCCACTTGAGCGACGTTGCTGAGTGCTGGTTGGGTTGTTTGCGGGACGGTAATCACATAGCTATTGCTGATACGGCGATTTCCGGCACCATCTTGGGCGGTAAGCTGAACGGTATAATCACCAGCACTCAGATTGGTGCTGTTAAATTGATATTGCCAACTATAGGCGGCAAATGCCCGATTGGTGAGGTAATTAAGCCGTTGTACCTCTTGGGTCTGTGGTAATGCCGTGATGATAATCGCATCAGTGCGTACCACACGTGACTGACTATAGACTACCGCAATGAGGGCATTGGGTACTGTCGCCGGGGCGATGTTCCCCCCATCACTGATGCTGCCTTGGAGCATGGTGGTTTGACTACTGGCGAGGACGGTGGAATTGACTTGTGCAATCGTGAGCTGCGGTGCCACGGTATCGACATTGAGGGTGAATTCACGCGGGGCACTGGTGTTTTTGGCTTTGTCAACAGCCCACACAACCAAATTACGCATTACACCATCTTGGTTGGCCGTGTTTTTGAGGGCATAGCTCCATGGTGCATTATTACTTGTGGGTGTTGTTGCAGAAGTGATAGTCAACCACCATTGCGTCAAGGTGCTGGCACTACTACCGCCGTTGTCACACGCCCAGAGCTGCCAGAGCCCATTGACTGGTTCGCCGCTCACTGTTGCGAGCATGCCGTCGGCACGAACTGGCACAGCGGTATCGCTAGCTGCATTGCCGAGATTGGTTGTCGCGCTGGTGGCGCTGTCCGTAAACTGGGCGTTGAGGTCGGTCGTCGTGCTCGTGCGACTTGAGGTGAGCAAGGGGATACGCGTTCCTGATGGTGATTGCAACCACAGCGTGATATTTTGGCTGGCTGCTGACGTCGCTTTGACGGTGACGGTCAGACTTTGGACCCGGGCACTTGCGCTTACACCGGTTGGGGTTAGTCCAAAACGACTATAGTCGGCGAATTCTGTTTCGCTACAGGCACTGACTGCTATGGCACTATTTGGAGCTGCTGTGGTTGTGTAGGTGGTGCTGGTGGTGGTGGGATTGCTAATAGTGGCGAACTCACATGCGTCATTTTGGCTGTCACACAGCGAAATATCGGCTTGATTATTGTTGTCGTTGACAATACCACTCACGGTGATATTGCTGCCACCCACATAGGCGCTGGCGAGCAGGTTGGTAGTGATCGTGTTGAAATTAAAGGTAGGAGCGGTCTGGTCAATTCCTGCCGTATACCAGGCGCTCCAGTCGCTTTGTTGATTGTAGGTGTCGCTGGCACGTAGCCGATACGTAATGCTAGAGATGTTCGTTGGAATGGTGATTGGGCATTGCCAGCGACTGCCTATTGCGGCACCACAATTAATTGTTTGGGCACTGCTGTTGCTACTGGTCGTGTATTCCATTGTCACTGCGGTGACTGCCGATGCGTCGGTCACATTGCCGGTGAGTGAGGTATTCCCTCGTTTAATCGATTGTTGGTTGTCGGCTACGATTTGGCTGGGGGCTGCGGTGTCGATACGTTGGGCAGCGTTGATTGTTTCGACAATCCGATTGGTATCAATGCCGGTAATCGTTGTGGCATTTGGGGTCGCAGTATCACTGATGCGTACGGTGATTTTGGCGATGCCTTGACTGCGCAGGCGATCTGCCGTTGATGCATTGGCTTTGTCGCGGTCGATTAGCCCATTCAAGACGATTTGTTGTGTTGTATTGGCCGGAATTGCATTGATTTTGATGACCTGATAATCGCGCAAACCACTATTGGCAATGGAGTGGTAGCTATAAATGCCGCCAGCGACAATCGTCACGATGGGGGTTGGCGTTGCCGCCGCAGTGTTGCCATCAGTCAACCAGACATCACCATAGGTTTCGACTAGGGCATACAACGGTCGCGTTGCTCTAGTCGTGGGATTTTTGATGGTAAAGGTGTATGTGACGTTTTGACCATGACCCGCCACCGGGGCGTTGCTGAGGGTAAGTTGAGTGGCCAAGGTGCGAATCATGGCTGCGCTATTATTGGCGTTGTTCAGGAAATTACTGGCCGCCACACACCATGGATTGCTGGTAAGTACCCCACACAGCGCGGTTGATTCCGCAATGGCTTGTTTGATTGAATCTGGTTCAGTATTGGGATAAATATCGGCAACGGTAGATTTATACACTCCCATTGGGGCGCTGGTGATTGCCGCCGTGATTTGACTTGAAACGGGGGCTGTTTGATTAATTTTGGGGCATTGTGTACTGCCTAGTGTTGCCCACCCATAGCCCGAGGTGAGGGGAGTCATTGCGATTTGGCTATCACTTTGGCTATTGCGTACCGGATTTGCGGGTGGGAAGGTCGCCCATGGGGCAAACACGGTGGAGTCAGTGGCAAATGCGACCATGCCAAGGGGATTGGTGGCGGTATAGCCGATTTGGCTAAACAATAGGCGTATGTCGGTTTGTTTGACATCGGCATCGACGGCATAGCGGTAATCGGGGATGACGTCTTGGTTGACCCACGCACCCGCAGTACTATCCCAGCGCATTAGGTTGATGCTGGTGCGACTTTGGACATGGATGACATAATCCGAACCGAGGGCATGTGACGGATAGGTGAGTCCATTGGTCGTACTGGTGCGAGCTGCCGTATTGATGGGCAACGTAATGAACGATGCACCGCTAGCAAGACTATCAGTGATGGTTTTGGTATAGGAAGGTGGTCGGTAGGCCGTCGTGGTGCCGGCATTGGCAATGCTATCGAGGTAGATAAACAAATTGCCATTGTAATTCCAGTCGGCACCTTGCCAATTAAACCGCACTGCTTGACTATCCCAGGTAACGGCAAATTGTTGATTGCCGTTGGCAGTGGCGCGTGTATCGCTATCCAAAATCGTACAGCGGGTGTTCAAGAAGCCCCGGTAGATAGGACTGTCGTCCATCAACGTATAGTCGGGGGTGGTGTCTTTGTCGATATATACCGATGAAAGTGGTTGATAGGTGTCGTTTTGGACGCCGTCGGTCAAGTGCAACACCAAGTCCATCCGACTTGCTTCGGTCAACGGTAATCCGGTTCCTATTACGGGTAAGCGTCCGGCGGCTATAGTCGAGGTATTGGCGGGGACAGTGGTTGCTACAATTGCAGCGGTGCTACCGTTATTGGTTTTGACCAAGTATTCGATTTGATTACGACTAATCGATGATTGGTCGCTGATGGCGCTCCATTCTACATGCAAATCAGTGGCAATATCAGTTGTTGGTGTCACCAATTGCCCATTTTGCAAGGTGGTATAGGTCGTTGCTCCATTGAGTTTGGCGGTGATAATCGGATTGGTGACAATCGGTGGTGTCGAGTCAAAGGTAATCGTCGCCGTTGTGCTGGTGGTGCGACCAGCACCATCGGTGACGATGAGGGTGAGTGGGATTGATGTCGTATTGCCACCATTTGAACGGTACAAAATACTGACTGGGATGCTGGTGCCTTGGCGGGGTTTAATTGTGTAAGGAATAACTGTATTGGTGGAATTGTCGATGACCTGGATGCGGTATAAATTCTCCCCTACAGTGAGCCCATCGGTAATCGTGGCGTTGATAATCAGATTACCGTTGACTATTTGGTTAAGTCCAAAGGTCTGGGTGGTGAACGTGACAGTGGGGGTATTGGTATTGATGATGACATTCATGCTACTCGTGGTGACAACAGAATTTGTATCTGTCATGCTGACCACAATCGTATAGACACCTGTCCCCAGCACGAGTGGGAATGCCGTTTCCATGGCAAGGGGATTGACACTGCCTGCCACCCACGGTGTTCCGATTGATGCGCCGTTAGCAGTCAGGCTAATGTTCCTGACTCCTGCCGGTGCTTCGGCGCTGACATAAATGGTGGGATTGGCTACGGTATACGTGCGTACCTGGTTGAGGATGCGCACACTTGCTTGGGCTGGTGGTGTCTGACCGAGTGCGAGTGTTGCAGTATATGATGACGGAATGGTCGTACAATTGTTGACAATGTCACAGGCACTGGTGTCTAGGCGGGCATCGCTGATTTGCATCCCAACCAAACTGGTGTTGTTATTCCCCAACGTAATCACAAACAGATTGTTGGTCGCAATTTTGGTTAAATTGGGGGTGCTTAATCGCGTATCACTCAAGAGTTTGACACTGTTGTCGGCAATCCGAACCATCGAAATCCGTTGATCGCTGGGCAATTCAGGGTTGCCACTCAAAATCAAGACAGAATTATCGATGTATGCTGCGACATCTTGGATGCGGTAGGAAGCGAAGTCGTCACTTCCAAACGGCGCCTGGCGCGTCAAATGGGTGTAATTACTGGCTTCTATCAACGTGCTATTGATATTGGCGGATCCACTAACGATGGTGTCGATTAATGGAATCACCCGCAGCGTGTTGGTTGATTGGATTGGTGTCACGCTATCAATTGGTTCTTCATCGTCGACTAACAGCAAGTTTTTGCCACTGAAAAAGAGATTGTTGACATAGGCCTGGGTCTGGTAGCGGGCTATGGAATCGAGGCTGCCCACATTATCGATACGGTTAATCGAAACACCATCAACACCATGTGCGAGTACCACGATGTCGTCTTGGATGGCGAGATTGTACGTGTTGTCGAATAGTGCCGTGGTATCAGCGGTACGGGTCGGCTGGCTGGCGTTGGCGACATTGACAGACATTATTGTGGCGGGCGTCTGCGAATCGACAAGCACCACAAAGGTGTCTTGGCTGCCGTTGTTGGCAATCCCCATCTGGGTGACGGTGGCATTCGGTGCCAATTCAATCGGCAAACTACTCAAGAGTGCGGGTTTTTTACCATTGGTGGCAATATCAAACAGGCTCAAGATAGTCTGGGTACTCGTGCCACTGA
>CAISXI010000439.1 GCA_903889425.1 uncultured Roseiflexaceae bacterium
CCATAATGAAGTAATGTTTGCGTACCCGTAGTCACATCGGGTTTGACCATCATTTGCACGCTACCGCCGGCCTTGATTTCGTCCATCAGCGTCGTGCCGTTGGCTACTTGGAGCATGGTGGTTTTGCCGTTGAACAAGTTGGCGATGCCCGCCATCCCAACCGTATTGCCGATGGGGCATTCTGCGCCGACGATCTCGGGGCGATTACAACTAGCAGCGTATTGAAAGCGCTGAATCCCAGCGCGACCTGGTACATCATTGGGTAATGACACGGCATCGATTTGGGCCGTACTCGTGACGCCGTCGGTCACGCTGATGCGATTCATGCTGATGGTATCTTCAAAGGTCAGATTCCAGTTGGGTGAGCGCTTCATCTGGGCGCTAACATCGCTTTGGGTAGTGGTGCCAAGTGCGGTGATGAATACTTCGTCGATATCACCGGCAAATTCTTCGCCGATGGTGAGCGCATTACTTGCGCTTACTTGACCAGTCCAGATGTATTCTGGCGTACCGCGTGAAGTAATTGTGCCATTGATACTGACATATTCCGAGCCATTTACCACGCTCACCAACACGTGCGACCACATGTTGAGTGGCAACACGCCACTCGAAAGCAGTGGGGTTGTCGGTGAGACTAACGCACATATACGCCCACATCTCTGATATGAGCGTTCAAAGCTGAGTTTGCCATCCACGGTAATTCCAACCCGGGCGAGTTGATTGTTGGCATCCCCGCCAATTAACCAGGTGTTGTATTTACTGGGGCGCACCCACATACTCATGGTGTAGTCTTTGCTGGCGACAAACGAGATGTAATTTTGACTGGCTGTGCTTAATTTGAGCGGTTGATTACTGTCAAAGTGGACGGCGCGATCATCGCGACCGGGCATACCACTAAGCGGGCAATCGCTGACACACTCAAGGGTCATGGCCGTGTTTTGGATGTCACCAAAGGAATTTGATCCGGTGGGTTCGTTCAAGGCAAACCGTAACTCACTTGCCGGTGAAATTGCAGCATCGTTGTTGATTTTGGTCGCATTAAGCGGCACGTTATGCACTTGGAAGTTGCTCATGGTGCCATCTAACGACGCCGTGCCATCGCTGTTTGCACCAATTGACATTTCGCGTGGTTCGTCTGGGGTCACCGGGAATGGCATACTCGACAGCTCTTTATCAAAGACACCATTGATGTAAATTCCTTCATACATACCACCATAGGAAAACGCCAGATGATACCAGCGGTTGGCAACGAGCGTTTGCACACTCGTTATTTTACTATTCGGATAGTCCAATATGACTTTGCCGTTTTGCACCAGCAATTTCACTGGTGTCTTATGCCCTATTTTGTCTGCGAGAATAATGTGGTCGCCACTCACCGAATTCAAGCGTACCCAGGCCATGACGGTAAACGCATGTTTTTTGTCAAATGTCGCTTTGCTGACTGCATTCGATAACGAGAGTCGCTTCCCCGCCGTAAACGTCGCACCACCATCAATCACGGGACAGCTGTTGGTTTTGTCACACGGGGTTAATACACCGGGATTGATGGTTAATTCGGCAATATGGAGAGAATTTACACCACTGTTAAATCCTGGCTCAAAGAAGCTTGGGTTCTGTACGAGCAAATAGCGTGCCTTGGTTCCTGCAGGGAAGGTGACGGGCATCACCGTACCGTTCGTTACACAAGAGGCTGCTTGATCGTTACAGGCAATGTTGCGCCATGTCAGTGCCTTAGTTTTGAGTATCGCTAACGATGTTAAATTTGGCAATGGGGTGTCGCTAAGAAATAGTACTGCGCCACGTAGTCGCTCTGGACAACAATCTGCGCGATTGGTAATGGTTACCGTATCGATAGATTTGCTACTGCCAAGGTCGATTTGTAGCCAAGGGCCAAACCAAGTTTCATTAGTCGTATGATTAAACGTTGCGCTATTGCCATCAATCGCATTTGCTGCAGGATACGTTGCGCTATATAACGATGATTGACTAGCGGTGGCGCCTGACATTGGTGAATTAAAGCGCGCATCTGCCACGGTGAACGGTAAACAGATAACGATGCTACTCGTAGTACAGTTCCCTGTGGGCAGGGGAGACCGTTCGAAGTCGGGGTCGGTCACGATGATTTTGGTGCGGGCATCCACATTGACGCGCAGTTGGTCAGACACCGGTGCTTGGTTGAGGGCGACCCCCAGTGTGCCCAGCAACACATAGCGCGCTACTGCGGCTATCGTGGTATCACTCACTGCCACCCGATAGATCCGCAATTTACTTACCTGGATGCCCGTGTTTTGTTGGATGCTCAGCGGCTCTTGCCCTTGCAATAAGGCTGGACTACTGATTTGATTGCTTTTCGTTTGGATGCCCTGACCATTGGCACTGTGCACTGACAGTGACATTACCCCCGATTGATAGCGGGCGGCAATCACATAGGGGACATTCGTCGCTAAGACTCCCGCAGTGGTGACCGTTTTGGTGCCGATGGTGAGGGTGGCAACACCACCATTAACCCACAACTTGAGACTATTGCCCGTACCAATCGCCGTGCCCGTTTGCAAAATCGTTTGGGTGTTACTTGTCACGATTACTTTGCCAATAATGGTAAAGTTTTGCTCAGTGAGTAACGCGGCGTAACCTTCGGGTAATTTGTAGCTAAACCCACTCGGACCCGTCTGCAATGCCACCGCCTGATTGACACCAAAACTACTGTAGTCTGTGGTATTGCTTCCGTTCCGCGGGATACAGGCAATCAGGCTGGGGTCTTCACAGGTATTGGCCAACGACGTGATTTGGCGTTGGGTCAGGGCCAGTGAATTGATTTGCAGATCGCGCAAGCTCCCCGCCAACGAATTCGTACTAGCGTCTTTACCAATCCGTAATACGCCATAGCTACCGGGGTAGGCGATCTGAGTGTTATCGCGCTTGACGAGGATGCCGTTGACATAGATTTGGCGGGTCTGTGCCGCCATCACAAATACCACATGACTCCACTGCTCGAGGGGTAATGCGTTGTCTGCAATCAGCACATTATTGCCCACTGTGAATTGCGGGCGCTCAAGGTTTAGCGCCACTTGGAGCACTGCATTGGTATTGGTGCTATTTGCGATGGTGCGTAGTGATACGGATTGTCCTTCAGGCCGTACCCAGGCTGCAATGCTAAAGTCGTGATTGCTGATGTTGTTGCCAACGGTGACGCTGGTTTGCAGATTAGTGGTGGTGACAAACTTCCAGCTATTGTCTGTACTGTTGAATACGGGACAAGCTGCGGTGGTCGCACAGGTTATTTGGTTATTTGTTACCATGCGGTTATTACCCGATAAATCGTTGAATTTCATCGGGATGGTAGTGGTAGTTTCGTCGAATTTGAGACATAATTCGGTTGCGCCAAACACACAACTATTGGCATAGCTGGATGGTGTGGTGGCATAGTTAATTTGGCCAGGGAGTTCGATTTCGCCATCAAACGAGGTGCTGGCTGCTGCCGCCAATGATGTTTCGGTGAGTTGCTCAGATTGGAATCCATTGGCACTCGATACCCCGCTGACCGTGGTATACCCTTGCATACTGCGCCCGAGCAGTTTGTTGGTGGCGTTGACCGAGGTGATGATTCTGTCACCAGGCCGCACAATCAGGTCATTGCCGTTGGTAATGAACCCATCCTTGAGTTGTTGGATTTCTTGCGCACGTAATCCTACTTGGAATACCGCCACGTCATCGAGTCCGCCGGTGTAGGCACTGGCAGATTCACCGCGTACCGTAAAGCACCCAAAAAACCAAAAACAATAGCGTATAGCTGTGGAAATCACCACTGCTGGTGCAATCGTGAAATTATTGTTCGCACGATCTAGATCGCTAAGCCGGCCGGGGACGTTGCTCCGACTTTGTTCAACACCATTGATATAGACCACCAGTACTTTATTACTAAACGTAATCGCCACATGACTCCAGCTGTTTACTGGCGTGA
>CAISXI010000440.1 GCA_903889425.1 uncultured Roseiflexaceae bacterium
ACGTGCAAAAAAACACCCTAGTTTAAATCATCGCCACCTTTATCGCTCCGCCCGTAATTTAGCGTTGGCAATGGCTACCATTCACAAAAAAGGATATGTGGTTGGTGACGTCAACTTCCGTAACGCCTTGTTTAATGATAATGCCCTCATCACCCTCGTCGATTGTGATTCGATGCAAGTGAGTGATGCCCAAAACAAGATCCACCGTTGCCTTGTCGGCATTCCCGAATATACCGCACCAGAGCTACAGAACCAAAATCTCGCCAATATCAATCGTACCGCCAATCACGATGCGTTTGGGTTAGCCGTTTTGCTTTTTCAATTGTTGATGCAGGGATTTCATCCCTTTGCCGGGCGGCCACTACCGGGAGCACCTGATGTCGAGCAAGTGCATGTCTACTGTATCACCCAGAAAATATTTCCGTATGTCACCAACAAATTGTTTGCCCCACCAAATGCAGCGCCACCCATCGGGGCATTGCCAGTGGTCTTGCAAAATCTATTTCATCAGGCGTTTTTGATGACGACCAGACCCACACCAAAACAATGGGCCGATGCACTCGAATTGATTGAATCACGCTTGGTGCAATGTACCAATAATCGCGATCATTGGTACCCCAGCGATGGAGCCTGTGTGATTTGTGAAGTCGATTATAACGCGGGGCGACGTAAACGCTCCACTAATGCACACACTCTGCCAACGACACAGGTACCGCGGTCTCCTCTCCATCCCCTGCAGTAGCCAACACCTGTCCAATAAAACCACCATCGCCGTGCGATTAGTATTATCCATACGCAGCATCGTCTGACCGGCACCGAGGATACCTGCGGTATCCGAAAAATGCACCATGCCGACGTTGCCGTAGGTGGTGAACCCCCTATGGCAACGTCGCAATCAGGGCGTCGATGTTTTTTTCAAAACCGCTCATTTCATAGTACCAGCCGGCCACCAACTCAAACGAATCTTGGCTGGGGTATTGCAAGGCACTCTCTATGCGCATTTCGACATAGGCGGGCCCGAGGGTGTCGCGCAACAAGCGGAAGTAATACAAAATTTCGCCGGCATCGACACAACTCGGCACCGCAATCGCATCAATCCCGGCAAATGCACTGTCGACATCGGCTTCATCATAATCACGAGCAAGCAGTTCAACCGAATAATTGTAGACATCTTCGACCAGCGGGCGGTAGGCCTTGCGTACGGCGAGTATTTGAGCCTTAAATGCGGCCAACTCTGTGTTGCACTTCGTGGTCAATGTGACAGCCATGGTAGGCATGGATGTTTTAGTGGGTATGGGTGTTTTGCTGGGCTGAGGCGTATTGGTGGGGGCAAGTGTGGCACTGGGGGTAGGTGGCAGTGCCGTCGCCGTGGCACTCGGTGGTGGGGTATTGGTGATTACGACGACCACCACGACGGGCGTTGGCTGGGACGCGGCGGGTGCACCACAGGCACTTAATAGCAATGTGCCTAGCACAATCCCCCAAAGTAGATTTTTCATATCACCAAAGCCTAACTTATGACACAACGATTACGACGACGCATACGAGGTATCGTGGTGGGCGCAATTAGCGCAACACGAACTCACTAATGGTGCGATTAAATGCCACGATATCAAACGAGCCCCGGATTTCGAAGCGCACTTTGCCCAATCCACTGATATACACTTCGAGCTCGCAATCGAGATCAATGGTGCCGGCTGTTTCTACCGAAAATGTTTGGATTTTGCTATAGGGAATCGATGTGTAGTCGACCTTTTTGCCCGTAAACCCTTGCACATTGGCCGCAATAATCCGCTTGTTGGTAAACACCACTTGATCACGAATAGTTTTAAACACATCCAAGACCGTTTCGCCTTCAATCAAAAACTGATTAATCGGCGCCAGCATCTCATTGCGGTTAATCGGCATCAGTTTAAATACGGAATTACTGTTGAAATCAATCACTTACGGTTCCTCC
>CAISXI010000441.1 GCA_903889425.1 uncultured Roseiflexaceae bacterium
ACTTGGGTGTGATTGGTTAGCGAAAGTTCAATGATAGGGTGGAAGCCGGGGAAGCTGCCGTGGCGTGGATAAATTTCTTCGACGGGAATCCGCGAATGCCCCGTCCCAAATAGATGTGCCAATCCACCCGCCGCAATGGCGTCGGCACAGATATGCGCCGCGGCACGGATAGCAGGTAGCTGGGTCGCCTTGATGTCGTGCAAAATTTGGAACGCTGCGTCCAAATAGCGCTCTGCCGGATCGAAATGCGTCATACATTCCCCCTGTGTCTATCGATTTCACTGAGGCGCCATAAACGCTGAATATCGTTTATGGCGCCTCGTTCCGTTTTTTATTGTACTAATTTCTGGGTTTGTTTGGTTTGGGCACTCAAGGCTGCCGTTTCGACAATCTGTTGACCAATCCGACAAATCTCTACCGACAACGGTCCATGGATGGGAGAACCTGTGGATAACGTGTGGATAAAGTTTTGAATGGGGTCTTGCATGGGTGAAGCAAACGTGTCAACCGGCATTACAAAGCCTTCTGGTTTGGCGCGTGTCTGCACGCGAATGGTCTGCTCATAGTCGTACGAGGCAATCGTGCCATCGGTGCCGACAATCACAAAGCCACATTTGGGTTGTGGTTGGTGCGTCCACGGGTCGGTAAAGGCGCCCCAACGGGTTTCGAATTTCGACAAGCCTTTGGCATAGCGTGCAATGGTGATGCTGTGCTCGTCGACTTCGAGACCCAACGGTTCGTCAACCACTGCGGTGACTTCCAGTGGTTTATCGCCACCGTGGTACCACGTCCCCAAGGTCACGCCATAGCCGAGGTAGTCGAGCATCGAGCCACCACCGGCCTTTTTTTGGTACCACCACGCCAAGTTTTTCTGGCGGGCGACTTCCTCGGGCGATACTTCCAGTTTATCGGCTACATGGTGCAACGGACCACGATTACCGTCGTAGTAATGCACTTCCATGACCTTGCCAATCACCCCTTCGTCGATTACACGCTTGGCGGTGAGGTGCGGTGGATACCACGCCAACGGCCAGTTGACAATCATCTGTTTGCCCGATTTAGCCATGGCCGCAATCATGCGGTCAGCTTGGGCCAAGGTGGCGGCGAATGGTTTTTCCACCAAAATATTCACCCCGTACGGTGCCAGCATTTCTACATAGTCGGCATGAAAGGCGGTACCGGCACACAACAACACCACATCGGGTTGCGTAGCTTTCATACAGGCATCGACATCGGTAAAGACCTTGTCGGCCGGGATATTGAAGTTGGCGATGGCGGCTTGCATGCGGGCCGGATCGGCATCACAGATACCAGCGATTTCAGCATTGGGATGATCATACACCTTGCGGAGCAAGTCACCCATATGCATGTGGTCAAAGTTCACCCCTACAAACTTCCATGTCTTCATTGTCATGCTCCTTTGTTTATCGTTCATCAAAAAACACGCGATTATGGTAAGCGCCGCACATCACCTGGGCGATACGTCACGCCGTCCCGACTACTGGCAATCGCGGCGAAACACAAGGCCAGGCTCTGCAGATTATTGGCGCCGCTATTGGATGGCTGGCGGTTTTCTTCGATGGCACACAACAATTCACCCATCGTGCCATGGAAGCCGTCGGGAAACCAGGCCCCCTTCAATGTGGGCGTTGTTTCTCCTTCTGCCCCATATACCGTCACCTGTTGTGATTGCAGGCCACTGCCGCTACTCAACACCGCCCCCGCATCCCCCACAATGTGAGTGCGGTCGTGACTGCCCATACGGGTATCGGCGTTGAAGCTCATGCTCACTTGGGCGTGGGGGTATTCCACCACCACATGCGCCAACAACGGCGGCCGGGCTTTTTGGCTAGAACTATGCCGCACCTGCGCGTAGACCCGCTCGGCGGTTTGATTGGGCAAGTAGCAGGTCACCATGTCGAACCAATGGATGGCGAAATCGTACAGAATCAAATCGTCGATGCCATCAAACACCGTCCCCACCACCCAGTTATGATTCCAGTGCACCGCCAAATCGACGCTACTAATTGCGCCGAGCTGCCCCGCTGCCACCAGCCCACGCATATAGGCCACATGCGGCGCCCAGCGGCCGTTTTGGTTGACCGCCAGTTTAACGCCGTTGCGCTCGGCCAATTCTACCAAGCGCTCGCCTTCGTCCAAATCGAGCACGAATGGTTTTTGGCTGAGCACATGCTTGCGCGCACCCAACGCGGCATGGAGCAATGGCACGCGGTCCGCAGGATGGGTGGCGATGTCGACTACTTCGATGTCGTCGCGGCGCAATACCGCCTGGACGTCGGTGTAGACTTGGGCTTCCGGGAAAAATTCTTGGCGGCGGGCTTCGGCCCGAGTCGCATCCACATCACATAGCGCCACGACGTTGTAGCCGGCGTTTTTGTAGGCGGTCAGATGATGCTGGGTAATCCCGCCACAGCCAATCAAGGCAATGGCCGGATTGTAGGCGCGGGGATTACGCGGTTGGTAGTCAATCATAGTTATTCCTTTGTCAGTGGGGCAAATTGCTGTTGGCCACTGCGATGCGCCGCCCAACAAGCCGCCCCCAGCACCCCTGCATCGCCCCCCAAGGCGGCAGGCACGATGGCGATTTGATCAACCGGCGTCGCTTTACAGCGGGTAGCAACCTCGCGGCGTACCGCCGCAAACAACGGTTCACCCAGATTAGCCACGCTGCCCCCAATAATCACCGCATTGGGGCTAAACAGCGACACCACATTGGCGACGCCCGTGCCGAGGTAGCGATAGGCCGTCGCCAGCACCGCCGCCACCGCCGTATCACCAGCGTCGGCTGCCTGGCGCAACAGCGCTGGGGTTAATTCGTGCCCGGCCGCCAGCAATGTAGCCAATTGAGGAGCTTGCTGGTGCGCCAACAGGTGTTGGGCTTGGGCCACCATGGCCGGGCCACTAGCAAAGGCCTCGAGGCAACCATAATTGCCACAGCCACACTGCGGGCCGTCGACTGCCAAG
>CAISXI010000442.1 GCA_903889425.1 uncultured Roseiflexaceae bacterium
ATGGCCGGAATTTGGCGCCAGGTATTGACCGTGTTGACACCCCAGTTTTGCCATACCACGCCACTAATGGTTTTGATTTTGCCAATATTGCCATTGCGCAACATATTGACGGCGGTGCGCACGTTGGGTGATAAGCTGCCGGGGAAGGCCACGACCAACAATTTGCCGGTGCGATTGCGGGTGGCAATCAGGCTTTCGGCTTCGGCGCCAGTCATCACCATCGGCTTTTCGAGCAACACGTCAATCCCTGCTTCGAGACAGGCAGTGGTTTGATCGTGGTGGTAGGCGTGTGGCGTAATAATGAAGGCAGCGTCGATGGCACCTTTGTGGTCGCTGAGCAGTTTGGCCAAATCGGGCTGATTGGCGGGTACGGGCAAACCGGCCTCTTCGAACAAGGCGGCGGTATCTTCGTAGGCTTGGGCTGATGGCTCACACACCACGCTAATTTGGGTGCTGTCCTTCATTTTGACCATGGTGCGAATGTGATGACGGGCCATGCCGCCACAACCAATCATAACGGTACGTACGGGTGACATCGTTGTCTCTTTCGTGTGAAAATCAGTTCGCTACCATAGTACACCAAAAATGTTGCCAATCGGCTTAACCACGACCCACATAGGGCATATTGGTTGCCATAATGGTTTGAAACAACACGTTGCTACTCAACGGCAAGCTCGCCATGGCCAGCACCGCTTGGGCGACGTGTGTGACATCCATCAATGGTTCGGCCACGATGGCGCCATGGGCTTGCAAAATCCCTTGGGCCATCCGTTCAGCCATATCGGTGGCCGCATTGCCGATGTCGATTTGCCCCACCGCAATCTGGTAGGGGCGCCCATCGAGGGCCGCAGATTTGGTGAGGCCGGTGACGGCGTGTTTGGTGGCGGTATAGGCAATGGTGTTGGGGCGCGGGGTCTGGGCCGATATTGAGCCGTTGTTGATGATGCGCCCACCCTGCGGTTGTTGTTGTTTCATCACACGGAACGCTTGTTGCAAACAATAAAACATGCCGTTGAGGTTGGTATTGACGACGGCGTGCCAGGCATCTAACGAAAGCTCATCGATGGGCACGGCTGGGGCGCCAATCCCCGCATTATTGAACAACAAATCGAGGTGGCCATAATGGGCCACGGTGTCATCAAACAAGGCCCGCACGGCGGCAGGATCGCTGACATCGCATGGAATGATGTGGGTGTCGCTGGGGTTGGCACAGGCGGCTTGGGTCGCCTCGAGGGCGCTAGCACGCCGTCCACTGAGGACGACCTGCCAGCCGGCGGCATTGAGGGCGATGGCGGTGGCGCGGCCGATGCCGGCACTGGCGCCGGTGATGATGGCGGTTTTGGTGGTGGTCATGGATTGCTCCTTGGGGTGATACAAAATCCCCGGCATGCCGTTTGGCCGCCGGGGATGTCGGTACGCATACGCGGTGATTAGACCGTTGGTTTGCGCAAAATAAAGAAGTAGTAGGGCGAATCAGCCGGCGCTGGGGCGTTGTAGAGCGGGCGCAAAATCGGCTCCCACAAC